>JACCSI010000193.1 GCA_013813075.1 Acidobacteriota bacterium
CACCTCTTTCGACGTGACGTGCGTAAACGTCGCCGTGCCGCCGTTTTTCTCGATCGACATCTCGCCAACCGGCATGCTGCCGGCGTTGATGTCGGGCGTCTCGAAGAGCCACACCCAGATGCGGTGACTGGCGTCCACGGGACCCTTGCCGGCATATTTCGCCGTTACCGTGACACTGTCGGCGTCGGCGGCAGGTTTGGTTTGGGCGCTCACGCCTCCGTGTGCCAGAGCAAGGCACACGACAGCAGCAACGACGACGGTGATTCGCGTGTTTCGTGTCATCGATAGTCCTCCTGGGAATTCGTTCCGGACTGACGACACCTTAGACGTGATCGCGTCGAAAGCGTTCGACGATGCGCCTCGGCGGCGGGAAATGGCGCGTGACTGGTGAAAACAACCGTCCCTCTGGCGCATGCCGCGGATGATTTTCCGTCTCCTTCCGCCCGTTCCGCGGATACTCTGAGGCCGTGATGAAACGCGTTTTATTCCTGGTGTGCGTCCTGGCGATCGAGGAGGGAGTGGGCGCTAGCCCTGCGGTGGTCGACGCGCAAGCACTGAGCCCAGCAATCTCCCCCGCGGAACAGCTGTTCCTCGCCACACCCACCCCAGACCGCGCCCGCCGCTGGCTGCAGGCCCTCACCGCGGAGCCGCACGTCGCCGGCACTCCTGCGGAAAAGAAGGTCGCCGAGTACGTCCTCGCGCGCTTCAAAGAGTTTGGCCTCTCCGCGGAGATGGTGCGCTACGACGTCTTCCTCAATCACCCGAAGCACGTGTCGCTGAAGCTGACCTCGCCGGTCCAGGAGGAGCTGAAACTCCGCGAAGACGAGGCGATCGACGATGCGTCACGAAGGGCATGGCCTCCAGGCCCGTCCGCGGCAATGTTCCCCGCCTTCCACGGCTACGGCGCGTCCGGCGCAGCAGAAGGTGAAATCGTCTACGTCAACTACGGCTCTCCCGCCGACTTCGCGCGCCTCGAGGGCATGGGCATTTCAGTCGCAGGCAAGATCACGATCGTCCGCTACGGCGGCGCCTTCCGCGGGCTCAAGGTCAAGGAATCGCAGGACCGCGGCGCAGTCGGCGTCATCATCTACTCCGATCCTGCGGACGATGGCTACATGCGAGGGGATGTCTATCCCGATGGGCCGATGCGGCCAGCGTCAGCCATTCAGCGCGGCTCCGTCTTGTTTCTCTCACACGTCCCTGGCGATCCGTCAACGCCCGGCTGGCCATCGACGACTGGCGCCAAGCGACTCACGCGCGAGCAGATGACGAACGTCCCGAAGATCCCCTCGCTGCCGATCGCCTATGCCGAAGCGGAGAAGATCCTCCGTCGTCTCGGCGGACCGCGTGTTCCGGACGATTGGCAAGGCGGGCTGCCATTTTCGTATCACGTTGGCCCTGGCGCGGCGCGCGTGGCCATGGACGTGCAGATGGACGAGGGCCTCAAGCCGATTTACAACGTGATCGCGCGCATCAAGGGCAGTGTGGAGCCCGACAAGCTGGTCATCCTCGGCAATCACCGCGACGCGTGGAACCATGGCGCGGTCGATCCCAACTCCGGCACCGCCGCGCAACTCGAGGTCGCGCGCGGGTTTGGGGCGGCGCTCAAAAGCGGCTGGACGCCCAAGCGCACCATCATCATTGCCAGCTGGGACGCGGAGGAATACGGCCTGGTGGGATCGACAGAGTGGGCCGAAGAGCACGCGGCAGACCTCTCGAACAATGCCATCGCGTATCTCAACTGCGATGTCGCCGTGACCGGACCAAACCTCGGTATGAGCGGCGTGCCGTCGCTGTTTGCCCTGGCGTTGCAGGCCGCGCGTGACGTGCCCGATCCCAAACTCGGCGGCTCAATCGGCGCCGGCTGGGAGTCGCGCCAGCGTGCGGCGTGGAACATGGCGACGCCGATCGAACTCAACGCCCAGCAGGATGCGCAATTCGCGCCACGCTTGTCACCACTCGGCTCAGGCTCCGACTACACCGCGTTTATCGATCACCTCGGCGTGCCATCGTTCGATTTTGGATTTTCCGGCGGCTACGGCGTCTATCACTCCGTCTACGACAACTTCCACTGGATGCAGAAGTATGGCGATCCGGAGTTCCTCTATCACGCTGCCGCTGCAAAACTGTGGGGTCTCATGGCGATGCGCCTCGCCTCGGCGGATGTCGTGCCGCTGCGCTTCGGCACCTATGCCAACGACCTCCAGGCCGACCTCGACAGCCTGCGCCGCGACGCCCTACGCCGCGCCCGCACACCCGTCGATGCGTCGTCTGGTGCGAAGCCTCCGATCACGCCGGACTTCTCCGAAGTGCTCGGCGCCCTGCAGGAGCTCCGAACTGCCGGCGAGTCGGCCGACCGCACCGCTGATGCAGGGCTGAAGAGCGGGGACGCCGCGCGCATACGCCGCATCAACGAGGCGCTGGTTGACGTCGAACGGGCGTTCCTCGACACCAAGGGCTTACCCAATCGCCCATGGTTTCGTCACCTGCTGATTGCGCCGGGACTCACCACCGGGTACGCGCCCTGGCCGTTTCCCGCGCTGCAGGAAGCGCTCGACGCCAAAGACGCCGCCATGTTTTCTGCGCAATCAAAACGCATTGTTGCCGTGCTGAGAGCCGGCACGGAGCGGCTGCGCACCGCAGCAAAGTAGGTTCTGGCACCTCCAGCGGGTGTGGGCTCTGGCCGCCGCAGGTTGCAACGGTCGCCACGCCGCGTCCGTGGTGTTTGGCGTCGTCTTCTGCGTTTAGAATGCGTGCGCCCGCGGCGGCACGAGCGCGAGAATCTCTTCAGGCAAGCTGGCGTGCAGCCGCGATCCGATCGCCACGGCATTGCGTTGATACAGCACGCCGACATAAATGATCGCGATGCCGAGAAACGTCAGCGCCACGGGGAAGAGCAGCGAGTCCTCGAACACGCGATACGAAAGGTGTCCGAGATAGCCAAGCACCCCCAGTGATCCAAAGACAATGAACGAACGCTGACGCAGGAACACGGATGCAGCGATCAGCAGCAGATTGATCGCGCAGTAGACGAACTTCGACAGCTCGGTGCCGCTGTCGATTAGGCCGAGACCACCCCAGAACGCCACCACGCCGAACAGGTAGCCCCAGAACGCAAAGTCCTGCCGCAACCGGGTCTTCAGGTCGGCAGCGTACGCGGCCAGCATCATGGCGAGGCCAAACCACAATGACACCCACTCGCGATCGGTCATCGTGAATTCGTCCTTGCCGAACACCAGCGCTGTCAGGTCCATTGACATGAACCACAGGGCAAATGCGATTGGCGCGGTCAGGAACGGGAACGGCCGCGCCAAGATGGCGGCACTGGCGACCGCGATGGTTGCCATTTCGATCACGATCCAGCTCCCTCGCACACGTGTGTAGTAGTCCCGATACTCGCCGGGGTGGCCTTGCGGCCACATCCCGATGGCGTCCTGCAGTCCGTAGACCGCCAGTGGCGTCATGCATACGGCCATGGTGAAGAGCAGCCCGCCCGGCGTCGACATCCCACGCTTCCACAACGTCTCGCCGCCAAACCAGAACGCGACGCCGTATGCCGCGGCAAACGCGGTCAGACCGAGCCCGCCCACCGCGCTCCAGGCAAGCGTCATGAAGAACCCCATCGCCGAGATGACGATGAGCGCGCCGAAGTAATAGGCCACGTGCGCACCGTCAAACCGTTGCCGTCCTGCGCCGCGGGCGCATAGGGCGTTCCACAGGAGATCGGCGTCCGATGGGTTCAGGCCGTGTTCGAGCACCACGGCCTGGAGATCCTCGCGGTTGATCGTCACGGCGCCGCCTGGCACCGCTGTGGGTGCCGACATCGTCGTCGGGGCCGTCGCCTCGGTCGGAAATTCGGCCGCTTCGGCGGCCCAGGTCGTAGAGTGGCCCGCGGCAGAAAGTGGAGCGAGACGACCGCACCGACAGGCCTGTAAGGTGTGGGGAACCCGTCGGCCACAGTCGGGACACACCCACGTGTAAGAGGTATCGGAAACTGCGGACGGCATCAGGGAGGTTATCGGCCGAAGTCAACGTTCAGCCAAGGCGGGCGTTGCGCGCAATTGCGTGGCCGCGCCATCTTGAGGGCCCCGCTGCCACGCGAAGTGCAAGGCGGGAGATCCGAGCCGTCCGCGTGGCCGCGGATGTTTCACGCCAGCAGTTGCTCCAGGTCCTCCCGCTGCAAGCCGCGGAGCCCACCGGTGCCGGCATCGAGAATGGCGTCCGCGAGCGCCCGTTTGTGCGACTGCAGTTCCAGGATGTGTTCTTCGACCGTCTCCTGCGCCACCAGTCGATACGCAAACACCGGCTTTTCCTGCCCGATGCGATGCGTGCGATCGATCGCCTGCATCTCGACCGCCGGGTTCCACCACGGGTCGAGCAGGAACACGTACTCCGCGGCCGTCAGGTTCAGTCCCACCCCGCCTGCCTTCAGGCTGATCAGGAACAGCGAACACTCTGGATCCTCCTGGAACCGGGCGACACGCGCCTCGCGATCGCGCGTCTGTCCATCGAGGTATTCGTACGCCACCTTCTGCGCATCGAGCAGCGGCCGAAGCAGTGCCAGCAGGCTGGTGAACTGCGAGAACACCAACGCCTTGCGTCCCTCCGCAATCAGTTCCGTGAGCCGCGGCAACAGCAGATCGAACTTCGCCGACTCACCGTTGCTCGTACCGGGCAGGAGCCCGGTATGGCACGCCGCCTGACGCAGCCGCAGTAACGCTTCGAGAATCTGAAACTTGGACTTGCTCAATCCTTCGCGGTCGATCTTCGTCAGTAGCGTCTGGCGATAGTGCTGTCGCAGCTGCTGATACGTCCGTTCCTGCCCGCCTTCGAGCTCACAGTACAGCGTCTCTTCGGTCCGCGGCGGCAGTTCCGGCGTGGCTTGCTCTTTGGTCCGGCGCAGGAAGAACGGTCGCAGCCCGGTCGCAATTCGCGCGATGTGGCCAGGGGATTCAGCGCCGCCGGACAGACGACGCGCGTCGAGCACACGGCCGCTGCCGAGCAGTCCCGGGTTGAGAAAATCGAACAGGCTGTACAACTCGCCGAGGTGATTTTCGACCGGCGTCCCGGTCAGCGCGAGTCGATGCTCCGCTTTCAACAGCCGCACGGCCTTGGCCGTCGCCGTCCCTGAGTTCTTGATCGCCTGCGCTTCGTCGAGCACCACGTAATCGAACGCCTGATTCTGCAGCGCCGGCACGTCACGCCTGAGAGTGCCGTAGGTGGTGAGGACCACGTCGGCCTCTGCGATGGCGTCGAGCGCCTCGTGACGATCCGCCCGCGCGTAGTCGATGAGCCGGAGCCCCGGGGCAAAGCGCGCCGCTTCGCTGGTCCAGTTGAAGATCAGCGACCGCGGCATGACCACCAGCGAGGGTCCGTGGGTGCGGTCGGGATCGGTGCGGCGTGCTTCGAGCATCGCCAGCACCATCACGGTTTTGCCGAGGCCCATGTCGTCGGCCAGGCAGCCGCCGAAGCCAAAGTCGCGCAGGAAGCGCATCCACCCGAGCGCCTCGCGCTGGTAGTCGCGCAGCTCGCCATGAAAGGTGGGCGGCGCGTCCTCCGCACGGACGCCTTCGAAGCGGCGGATGGCATCGCGGGCGCGCATGAACCCTTCGTCCCAGTCCACGCCGGGCTGGGCCGCCAGCAGCGCATCGATCAGCGCCACCTGCGACGGCTTGAAACGGACCGTGTCGCCGTCCGCTTCTCCCAGTGCCAGCACCGGCGCCACCCGCGCCAGCCACTCCTCCGGCAGCATGCCGATGGTGCCGTCACCGAGCGCGACGGTGCGACGGCCGGTCTTGAGCGCCTTCAGGAGATCGGGCAGGTCGACGCTGGTCTGTGCGTCGCCAAGCGTTTCAATCTCGAACCAGTCGATGCCCGAACGCACGCGCAACTGCGGCGCGTCGAGCGCGCGATAGCGCAGGCCGTCCGCCTGCACCAGCCAGCCGGCGTCCACCAGCGTGTGCACCAGTGCGGTGACCCGGCGGAAGTTGATCCACGCCCCATGACGCAGGTGCGACTCAACACCGGTGACACCATGGTCTGTCAGCGTCTCGCGCGCTTCGACTTCTGCTGTCCGATCCCGCCGATACATCACGCGCCCATCGTTGCTCAGCAGGCGGATGCTGCCGTCGGCCAGCGGCGCCTGGGTGCCGTTGTAGTCCACGGACAACTCGATCGGGCAGCCGCCCGTGCCCTCGTTCGGGCGGCCGATCATGACGCCAAAGCGTGGCACCGCCACGCGTTCTTCCCAGCGTAATTCCCCGGGGAGTTCCACGTCTTCGACTGCCGAGCGGGCGAGCGATTCCACCAGCGCCCGCCGCGAGTGTGCGGGGATGACCAGCGCGCCGCGCGCCCGGAGTTGACCGGCCCAGGCAAACCCGCCGGCGGGATCAAAACGCGACGCGACGTTGTTCAAGACCGCCACGCTGTCGGTCAGGAGCGAGAAGTGATGAATGCTTTCCCGCACCTCGCCGCGCGCCAGCACCGCGTCCACCCGATACACGGCGGCGTCCGCGGGTTCCGGGTTCTCGAGCGTGACGGCCAGGGCGAGCCGCCACGGGTCGTGTGCGTCCCATTCGATCGGCGCCTCTCCGTCGGTCGTGGCCACGGAGGGGACGTTGGGATGGGCCTGTCGCAGCCGCACCCGGCCGGTCGCGCACAGTCGCGGCAGCAGCACGTCGAGCAGCGGCCCGTTCAAATAAGTGATGCCGAGCGGTGGGGCGCTGACGCCATAGATATAGGTGCCATGCACGCGTGGATACGGTGCCGTGGCGTGGATCAAGGACAGCGCCCATCGGTCGTCCGCATCAGGCAGGTGAGGAATGCTGTCGAGCGTCAACCGCGCCGGCTGCGGTCGCAACCACGCTCCGTCGCGTCGGCGTTCGAGCCGTTCGATCAGCAGCGGCAACTCGGTGAGCGTGCCGTGGTTAGGCGCGAGCAACACGTACTGCAGTTGCGAGCTGGTCGGGACCGAGACCGGCAGATCGACCGGCGTGGGCGCGACGGCTGCCAACGCGACCGCCCAATCGGGTGCGGGTGCCGGCCGGACACCGGGGCCCGGCATGGAAAACGAGGCGCCCACATCGCTTTCGTCAAGGACGCCAAAGGTCAGGTCGTCGGCATCGGCAAAGTCCATAACCACGCGCATGCCGGCGTCGAGGTTGGTGAGCCAGGCGTTTTCGTTCGCCAGCACCGCGGTGGCCCAGAGATGCTTGCAGCCGCTGGCGCGGTCGGCGAAGTAGGGGCAACTGCACCAGACGCGCAAACTGCGGCCGTCGGTGCGAATCTCGACGTCGTAGACCTCGGCCCCATGGACCTCGGCGGTGACGCTCTTGGCATCGCCCTCGAGCGCATGCACCTGATTCAGGTACTGCCAGCCGCGTTGCTGGGCGTTGTGCGACGTGAGCGGGCGAAGAATCTCGAGGACGGTCATCGGCGGTCGGCGGCGTTACGGCCGGGGTACGGCGGCTGGAGCACCCTCCATCATCGCCGATGACTGCGACGGAGTCGAACTGGTGGGCACCCTTTGGTTGAGACTCGCTGCGATTGGCGGCTCGGGGCACGCTATCGGCGCTTCTGCCGATCACGCTGACGATCTCGCTGACGGACACGCTGCGAGTGCTGTTGATGTTCGCCCTGCCTCCGCCGACGCTTCACGCCACGGACGCGGACCCGTTGCTGCTTCCCTCAGGTGTGTGCCATGATGCGCGCTTCCTCGGCAAAAGGACTCGATACGGAACCAGAATTCCTCGCATCCCCCAATCGTCTGCCCTTGACGGTCAAAAGCTTCGGCATCACCGACCCTGGCCGGGTCCGGGCGACCAACGAGGATCAGTTCCTGATCGCCGAACTCACCAAGGCAATGCGTGTCTGGCAGACCAGTTTGCCGGAGCGCCAGGCGCAATTTGGTGACGAGCGCGGCCACCTGTTCCTCGTCGCCGACGGCATGGGCGGACATCAGGCGGGCGAGCATGCCAGCGCGCTGGCGGTCCTGGCCATCCAGCAGTTCACGCTCAACACCTTCAAGTGGTTCTTCGACACCACCGGGCCGGACGGTCAGCGCGTGCTCTCACAGTTCCAGACGGCATTGCGCGACGCCGACGCCAGCATTGTCGAGAAGGCCGCCGAGAATCCCGCGCTCCGGGGCATGGGTACCACGGTGACGATGGCGTACCAGCTCGACTCGCAGCTGTGCGTCGTCCATGTCGGCGACAGTCGTGCGTATGTCTATCGTGACGACTCCCTCTACCAGCTGACCCGCGACCACACGGTCGTCGCGGATATGGTGCGTGCCGGGACGATGGAGCCCGAGGAAGCC
>JACCSI010000202.1 GCA_013813075.1 Acidobacteriota bacterium
CGACACGCGGACCGTGCTGAACTGGTTGAATCGTGACGCGGTCGTGATCCCTACCGACCCGAGCCAGCCGTTTGGCAACGCGCCGCGTAACGCCTATCGCGGTCCGACGGTGTGGCAAATGGACCTCGCCGCCTCGAAGCGGTTCGCGCTGCCGTGGCGTGCTACCAACTTTGAGTTCCGCGCGGAGTTCTTCAATTTACTGAACCGCACGAACTTCCGAGCCCCTAACGGCAACCGCAGCAGCGCCGGCTTCGGCCAGATCACCGCCACCTACGACCCGCGCATTATTCAGTTCGCGTTGAAGCTGAACTTCTGATACAGGGAGCACGACGAGAACACGAAGGCCACGAAGATGATTTCCTCGTGGCCTTTGTCGTTGGTGGGTCTGGCGATCGCGGCTGCTGCCTTAGCTGTCTTACCAGTAACCAAGAAATTTCCACCACGCGAATCCAACCGTCAACCAAATCACGAGGTTGACGACGGAGACGATGAAGCCCGCGCGCCACCATTCGCCAAAGGTGACGTAATTGGCGCTGTACAGGATGGGACCAGTCGTGGTGCCGTAGTGGGTGAGCCCGGCGGTCAGGTTTGCCAGACACATCAAGCTGTACACCGCGAGCATCGGCGGCACGCCAACCGTCGTCAGCAGAATGACAAAAGGCGGGAACAGGGCGAGGACGTGTGCGGTGATGCTCGCAAAAAAATAGTGCGCGTAGAAGTACACGAGGAGCGTGAGTATCAACACCGTGAGCCAGGGAAAGCCGACGAACATCCCGCCGACGGTGTCGGCAAACACCTTGGTGACGCCGGTGCCGTTTAGGAGCTCGCCCATCTTGAGCAGGCCGCCATACCAGATGAAAACGTCCCAGGCGGGACGCTCGCCTGTGACCTGGTCCCAATGGACCGTGCGTGTGAGCAGGAGGACGGTCAGTCCCAGCAGTGAGACAAACGTCACGTCCATCCCGTGCAATCCGGACGTCAGCCACAGGGCGCCGACGCTGGCAAATACGCCAAGCGCTATGGATTCGTTGCGCTTGAGCGGCCCAAGCTTTGTCAGCTGCGACCGAGCGAATTCTGCAGCCTCGGGCGTGTACTTGATACCCGGCGGCAGCACTTTGTGCACGACCCACGGCACCGCGAAGCACGACACCACTCCGGGCACAATCGCCGAGATGAACCAGCTGCTCCAGGTGACTTCGACGTTGACGAGTTTCAGCGCCAGGCCGGCGCCGAGAATGTTGCTGGCTTGTCCCGTGAGGAACATCGCACATGCCACGGCGGACCCCTGATACATCGATGCGAACAGATAGCGTCCGAGCCGCGGTGCGCTGGGTCCGGGGTGCGAGTCGAACAGCTCGGCAATGGCCCTGCCCACCGGCATCACCATGCCCCCCGATCGTGCGGTGATTGACGGCACACCGCCTGCGAGCGTGACGTCGGTCAGCACCAGCGCGTAAGACACCCCAAGCGAGCGCTGGCCAAACTGACGGATGAAGAAGAGCGCGATGCGATGCGCCGCGCCGGTGTCAATCAACACGCGCGCCATGATCATCGCCACCAGCACGAGCCACACCGATGGCTCGCTGTAGCCGCCGAGGGCTTCGCGCATCGGTGTGCCATTGGCGACCATGGCCGCCAGACCAAGCGTCACGACCGCCGCACTGGAGATGGGCTGCAGCATCTGCCCGACGATGACCGCAATGAAGATGGCGAAGAGCCGCCACCCTTGTGGGGTGACGGCTGCGGGCGGAGGAATCAGATACGCGATGACGGCGTAGATGACGACGAGAACGGCCAGGCGGCCGTAACGAACCATGGCGCCGCATTGTATAGGGTGCGGCCGCGCCTGCTATGGTTGACCGAGAGCTTCTCCGGCGGCGCTCATCAGCCTCGCCACGCGGCCGGCAGGACGGCGACTCGGCCGGAGTAGGAATCCATTGCCGCCAGATCGAGAGCCCAGCGAGGTTCGTCGGGCTCGCGGCCGTTGAACTCGGAGCGTTCCGCCTTCCACCGCTGGCCGTGCAAACCGGCGGTTTTCAATCGACACGCACTGACGTTGCCATCAAGCCGGACAGGAACTGCTGCGTGCCTGCCGGGCCGGTGATGGCCAACGTCAATGGTCCCTCCCCGGGTTCGACGACCAACTCGAATCTTAGGAAGGCGCAACAATGCTGCTCGGCTTCGATCACCTGAGTGATCGACGTCAACACACCCGCGGCCGCCGCGAAATGCAGTCTGTACCCCCTGGGACTTCTTCGACCCGATCGGCTTCGTGCACCAGTCCCGGGATCAGGATCTGTTGCCGGAGCGCAACTCTTCCGCGGACAGCGTGCAGG
>JACCSI010000205.1 GCA_013813075.1 Acidobacteriota bacterium
TCGGTTTCGGGCGATGTTGACCAACCGGCGTCCCCAGGCCGTGTTGCTGCTCGAGGGTATCAACGATCTGAACAATGACGTCAGCGTGTCGCGCATCGGCAGCGCACTGCGGCAAATGCTCGATGCCGCGGCCAGCGTCGGCGTGCCTGTTGCGATCGCCACGATGTATCAGACCTACGAAGAGGTCTCCCCGAGCGGAGTTGTGCGAACCAACGGGGCGGCGCTGGTGCCCGCTCTCAACGCCGAGATTCGCCGGATTGCCGCGGGCCGTCTCAACGTCTATGTGGTCGACCTCGAGTCGCGAATGCGCGATCGGCGCTTTGTCGGCAACGATGGCTTGCATCCCGAGGATGCCGGCTTCGACGTGATGACATCGGCATTTCTGTCGGTGCTCGAGGCGGCGTTCCCGGTCCGCGGGTCGTTCCAGTAGCCCACACCCCTGTCGCTCAGGATGGACGCCTCGGTGCCCCGAGCGCGAGACTGCGCGCCTTCAACACATCGTGGCGCATGCCCGCGGCGCGATCGAGTCTGACCAGTAAATCCGGTAACTCCACGGTAAAGCGCCACTCGTCGGCACGTCCTCCGAGCGATTCGAGGTCGCGCACCCACTCCTTCCACCACGGCGAGACCCGCGTCGCAATCGGTTCGACAACCAACACCTGCCTGCCGTCCCTCGCCGCGGCGACGAGCGTTGCCTTGACCTGACTGCGGGAGGCATCGTCAAGCTCGTTCAGCAACCAGCCGGCGACGACCGCATCGGCCGAACGAGGCAGCGTGACGCGGGCGGCATGACCCTGTCGAGTGTCGTGGTCAAGGCCGAACAGTCGGTAGGTCAGCGCCGCCTCGGCGAGCGCCCACGGATGTGCGTCGATACCCGTGATCCGCGCGGCCGGGCCGAGCCGGGACGCCCAGGCCGCACCGGCAGCGCCGCCGCCACACCCTAGGTCCACGATGTGCTTTGCGGGGCGCGTGCCGAGCGACAACGCGTCGACGATCAGAGAGACCGTGAGAAAGTGAAGCGGGCTGTAGAAGAGCGCATATGCCGCGCGCTTACCCGCGGAGTCGAACGCCCCCCGCTCTTTGAGCCGCGTACGTCGCTCGACATAGGTTGACGACAAGGCCCGCAGGGCGCGGTTGACCTCGGAAAACGTCAAGTCGGCGAAATGACGATTTTCCAGTGCGGCCAGCCAATCGTTGAATATCATCCTGACCGTGGTCCGCCGACGCCAATCTCAGGCCCGGACCTCTGTTGGTAGTAACGTTGCAGCTGAGGCGCTCCAGACATGACATTTCGCCGCCAATGGCGTGTTGTAGGGCTGACGCTACTCATCCTTGGGTGCGTTAGTGCAACGATTCTCTACTATTCCGCTGACCGGTTGATCGAACGCCAACTTCGTCCCGCGACCATCGAGCTTCTCGAAAAGCGCTTCGATAGCAAGGTCGAGCTGAAGACTCTCCGCGTCGGCTTCCTGCCCACCTTGAGCATCCGTGGCGAGGGCCTTACGATGCGCCACCAGGGACGGACCGACATTCAGCCGCTGATCACGGTGCGCGCGTTTACGATTCGGGCCAGCCTGCGGCAGTTGTGGTCGCGCCGCATCGATCGGGTGCACATCGAAGGCCTCGAATTCGCAATTCCCCCGCGTCGCCGCGCCGATATGCCGAAGTTGACGGGCGGCGATACAGGGAAGGCTGCCGAGCATCCACAAGATCGCCAAAGTGGCGACGACCGCCCCGATGTCCACATCAGCGAGTTGATCACGGAAGACAGCCTGTTGTTGATTATGTCCAAACGCGAGGGCAAGGGCCCGCGTGTCTTTCAGATCAGAAAAATTCGCTTCGAAAATTTTCAGTTCAGCAAAGCGACGCCGTTTGAAGCCGCCATCACCAATCCCACGCCAGAGGGTGAAGTGGCGATCGTTGGCGCGTTTGGCCCGTGGGTGTCGGACGAACCAAGCCTGACTCCGATCAGCGGCGACTTCCAGTTCGATGCCAATCTTGCCAGCATCAAGGGGATAGGCGGTGCCATGCATGCCGAGGGCACTTTCTCGGGGCCGCTTGAATACATCCGCACCAGCGGCCGCACTCAGACCAAGGACTTTCATCTGTCCACCGGCGGTGCCACATTCCCCTTGACCGTGGAGTACGACGCGGTTGTGGATGCGACCAACGGCGACACCACGCTCGAACGTGTTGATGGGACACTTGGGCAATCCGTGATTGCCGCGCGCGGAGAAATTGTCAGAGTGGAGGGCGTCAAGGGGCGCCGTATTACCCTGGAGACCACCACGCGCGGTGGCCGGCTGGAAGACTTTATCAAGCTCACGACCCGTGTCGACACGTCGCCGATGACCGGCATCGTCAACGTCATGGCCAGGCTCGATATTCCCCCCGGCGAAGATGAGGTGATTGATCGCCTGGACCTTGATGGGACGTTTGACGTGGCGTCGGCGCGGTTTACCGCAGCGACGGTGCAGGACCGTGTGGACGAATTAGCGCGACGTGGCAGCGGCAAGCCCACTGACGAGTCGATCGAGGACGTGGCGTCGAACCTACGCGGCGCCTTTCGGCTGCACGACGCCAGGATGACGGTCAAGACGTTGACCTTCAGCGTGCAGGGCGCGACCGTGAAACTCGCCGGCCTCTACGATGTCAAGCGTGAGTTGATGGACTTCCACGGCGAATTGCGGTTACAGGCGAAGGCGTCGCAGACTCAGACCGGATGGAAGCGCTTCGCCTTGAAAGTGTTCGACCCGATGCTGGACGGCAAAGGCGCGGGCACAATATTGCCAATTTCCGTGACCGGCACGCGAGACAATCCGAAGTTCGGTGCGGACCTCAAGAAAGCGATTCTGCAGTAGCGCCAGGACGGTGGGGTGAGTGACGGGGATCGAACCCGCGACAGCCGGAACCACAATCCGGAGCTCTACCACTGAGCTACACTCACCACAAGTTGCAGCCTGTAATTATACAGAACGGCCGTCAGATGGTCCCGCCGAACGGCCCCGCCCAACCCTCATGCGTCAGCGCCGCTTCAAGTTCTCGCCGACGGCGCTCGAGCGACGGGGAATCCTCGAAGTGCTCCACGTTCTCGCTGCCATCCGGTTGAATGATCAGCAGTTCGAATGCCGTGGCCCGGCCTGCGGCGTCGCGCGTGTCGCAGCGGATGAAGTTGCCTTGTCGTTCGTAAAACCAGACCATGTCCGAGTGGCGATGCGGGAGTTTCGAGTCTAGCATGATCCCTCTCCTCGCACCCGCGGACGATTTTCCGCCGGTGGAACGCGCACTCGACGAACCGAACGGCTTGCTCGCTGCCGGCGGCGGGCTCGGACTTGCGCGCCTCGTCGCGGCCTACTCGCACGGCATTTTCCCGTGGTTCAGTGAAGGCGATCCGGTGTTGTGGTGGTGTCCAGACCCGCGCATGGTGCTGCCGACCGACGCGGTCCATGTCTCGCGCTCGTTGCGGCGGCGCCTGCGCAGAGGCGATTTTCGCGTCACCATGGACGAGGCGTTTGGCGAGGTGTTGCGTCACTGTGCGGCGCCGCGCCAGGGCGAGTCAGGTACGTGGCTGATACCCGCGATGAGACGTGCCTATCAACGCCTGCACGACGCCGGCGCGGCCCATTCGATAGAGATCTGGCTGGATGGGACCCTGGCCGGAGGACTCTACGGCGTCGCGCTCGGTCGCATGTTTTTCGGGGAGTCAATGTTCACGCGACGCACCGACGGGTCGAAGATGGCGCTGGTGTTGCTGGCGGCGCAACTGGCGCGATGGGGCTTCCCGCTGATCGATTGTCAGATGCGCACGGCGCACCTCGCCACGCTTGGCGCCATCGAAATTCCGCGCCGAGCGTTTACGCGTACGGTGGCGGAACTGGTGCAACAAGCACCGGTGGTGTCGCCGTGGCAGATCGATGCCGATCTCGTCACGCAATCCGCGTAAGCGCAGCGGTTCCGCCCGCACGTGCGTGACCGGCTGATTGCGTTGTGCCTCGC
>JACCSI010000239.1 GCA_013813075.1 Acidobacteriota bacterium
GTTCGAGGCTGCAAACCCCACCTGCCCCCATCGCTCCTGCCGAGGCACTTATGCTCATCACGACAAACATTCCGGGTCGCACGCCGGCGAAGCCGGCCGCCTGCGCGTCGTCGACCATCATGTTTTCTGCGCGGAGCGTCAAGCATCCGCCGCCCGGCATCGCGTCGCGAGCAGCGGCGCACAACGCCATCAGGACGGGCAGTAAACCCGCCGTGTCGATACTGATGCCGCGCACGTCCGACGCGACCTCCACATCCAGTTGAAGGGAGTGTGGAAAGCCCTCCGCGATGACGCGCCGGAGGTCCTCGAAAATCTGTCGGGGGTCGGAGGACAGCGGCGCCTGCTGCATGTCGCGCGTGAAGCTCAGAATCTGGCGGACCAGAGCCGCGCCCCGTTGAGCAGACTCGTCGAGGACGGCAAGCAGCCGCCGCGATTCGGTATCCGTGAGCTGCTGGTCGAGCAGGGCACTGGCCATGACAATTGGCGTCAGGACGTTATTGAGGGCGGCCGCAATGCTCGCGGCGAGTGTGCCGACGCTTTCCATGCGCCTGGCTCGCGCCAACTGCGCGCGGGTGTCGGCCAGGGCAGTGTGCAGACGGGCGACCTCGGTGCGGAGATCGTCCGAGGCTTGGCTGTCCGCAGCCGGGCGGGCGGAGGTTACGTCGAGAGATGCAGGAGACGGCATGGGTGATGTGGGGCGGATTGGCCCGCCCCGGCATGAAACCGTGGCAGTCCTGACGTGTCCGAATGAAGTTCCGGAGCGTTGTCCTTGTCTTCGAGCCACCGCAGAGCAAGTGGAGTGCCACAGAGACCGGGACCGGCCTCGTCGGCGACGGAGGCGCAACAATGAAAAAGGCCGCCGCGTGGCAACGCGGCAGCCGTGGGTTCGTCCGCGGGTCGAGGCTACTGCGGTTGCGTCGTGATCTCGCGCGAAGCGCTGCCCACCGGGGTGGACGTCCCGTAATAAATCCCATTGAACAGGAGCTTGAACGTGCCGTGCGGCTGATAGCGGAACGTGATCTCCGGACCAAAGAGGAACACTTTCCCCTTGCCGAGAGTCGCTTCGAGGCCGGCGAGCCCACCCTCGAGATAATGCTGCCCCCACGCCCAGCCGGAACGCAGCGCCGCCTTGCTGTCGAACCACGCCACTGGGCGCACTCCGCGCAGCGTCGCGTCCGGCGCGAGGTGCAGCACGGGGCTGTTGTCGAACATCACGTCCACCATCTTCGGCATCCCGAACGCCACAGGATTGGTGTTGTCGACGGCAACTCGCAGAAGCGATCCGGGGATGTAGTACTTGTCCCTCGGCAGCGGACGCTCCGTGCCGTTGGCGCCCATCTCGACGAGGTGATCGCTCACCGGCAGTCCGAGATGATGACCGAGCACTGCGGACCCGCCGAACGCGACGATCGCGCCGCCCGCTTCGACGAACTGTTTCAACTGCGGAATCGTCTGCTTCACGGTGACGCGCCCGAGCTGATTGCGATACTGCTCGGGAATCGACGCGGCAGTTGGTGCGGCACCGCCGAACCTACCGCCCCCCTCACCTTCCGGAATGCCCCCATCCGGAAACAGCAGCACGTCGTATTTGGCCTTCAGGTTACCGGCGTCAAGCGTGCCCGGATACACCACCTCGAACGGAAACTCGAACTGCTCGAGTAGGAAGCGCACCCAGCCGGACGGCATCGACCCGCCGTACTGGTCCCATAAGCCGATGCGCGGCGCATTCAGTTTGTAAAGCGCACCCGCCGGCTTCTGTGCGACGGCCGTGAACGTGAGCCCGAGATCGTTGGCCGCCGTCTTCACCACGGCCAGCGTCGACGGCTTGGCGGCGATGAAGATCACGCCGGTCCCATCCGCGCTCTGCCACGAGCGGTCGCGGACGAAAAACACCTCCTCGCCCGCCTTGAGCAGACGGTTCACGGCAATGAACGCGTCGTTGACCCCGTGGCTGACGGTGTATCCCGCGGCGTTGGCGGTCTCGACCACGCGACCTGGCGCCGGCTTCAGTACGGTGGTGCCGACGTTCTCGAGCGCGCCGGTGACGTTGTCGAAGACCCGATCGAACTTGACGCCCATTTGATAGGCCAGCGTCCACCCGGCGTTGTCGTACGGCGCAATCGGCGGCCCCCCGGGGAACTGGAAATCGTTGGGATGATCTTGCGGCTCGAACATGTCGATGATGTGCGGGCGGAACGCCTGCGCCGTCTTGACCACGTAGGAACCCGCCGGATAGGTCTTGCCGCCGACGCTGAGCGCCGCGGTGGCGCGATGTACCTGGACGCCGGTCTTGATGAACGTGTTCATGAACTTCGTCGCAGTGAGGAAGTCGGTCTGATCAGCCGGCAGAATATAGGCGCGCGCATCCCGCCATTCGGGACGATTGAACAACTTGTCGTATTGCTCAATCGGGACCGTCGGGCCGCCGAATCCGCCGCCGGTGCCGCTCGCCGCGGGCGCCGTGGTGCGCGCACGGGCGAGTTCGTCCTTCACCGCCTGGAGGCGTTTCGGATAGATCGTCCAGGTGTCCTTCGAGCCCTTCTCGATCGAGTCCTTCCCCATCTTGTAGATGTTGTAGAGGAAGTGCTCCTTGTTGCGGGACGCGACGTCGAGCACCGCGCGATTCGCGGTCATCGAATATTCGATCGACTGCCGGAAGTGCCACACCTGCGGCTTGATCGGGAATGGCAGGTCGGCGCTCGCGAGCTGTCGGTCCGGCACGAACGCCACTTCCATCGGCGTCGGATGACCGATCGACTCGGTGAGCAAGCCGATCATGTTGTGGAAGTAGACCGTCGTCCGCAGGCCGCCGTTCCACCACGTCGAATAGTTGGCGCCGCGCCTCATCGTTGCGCCGGGTTTGTTTTCCGCGACGAATCGGTTGTGCATGGCCGCGCCCACGGTATCGAGGCCGGTGATGATCAGCGGGTGATAGACATAATTGGCCGGGTCGCGGAACGGCGGCGCAAACAGGATCGTGCCGGTCGGTCCCGTCTGGTGGTGGTTGTACATGATCTGCGGGAACCACTCGTAATAGAGCTGGCGGTTCATGTTCGTCGATTCAGGCTGCGCCGACATGTAGAAGTCGCGGTTGTTATCGTGTCCGATGTACTTCTGATAGAGGCGCGGAAGCGCGTTGGTCGAGCGCTGCTTCGGGTCGCTGTTGCGCATGTACCAGTCGGACACCAGCTCCATCCCGTCCGGGTTGGCGTGGACGGCAAGGACGATGACGTCGCGCAGGAAGCGCATCGTCTCTTCGTCGGTGCGGCTCACCAGCTGATAGACCGTTTCCGTCAACTGCTGGGCACCGAGGACTTCATTGGCGTGCAGGCCGCCGTCGATCCACACCACGGCCTTGCCGTCGCGGGCCAGCTGACGGGCCTGCTCCTCGCTGACTCCCTCGGCAAGGGCCAGGCGCCGCGCGATGTCCTTGTATTTCGCCAGGTTTTTGTGATTTTCCGGCGACGTGATGATGGCCATCAGCTGATCGCGGCCCTCGGCCGTCTTGCCGATGCTCTGGACGGTCATGCGATCCGACTCGGAGTCGAGCTTCCGTACGAACTCGGTGTACTTGGTGTAGTTCGGGAGCACGTAATCGGCGCCAATCTGGTGTCCGAAGAAGGTTTCCGGCGTCGTGACCTTCGGCGGCGCCTGCGCGCTCGCCGCCGACGTCAGCACCACGGTCAACGCGATCAGCGCCAGCGATCGAGTTCTGAAATGCATGCACAACTTTACCCCAGCGCCGCGCCGGCGACGCTGCGGACGGGGCCGTATCCTGATTGCAGTAGATTCTCCCGAGACGCCGGCTCGGCTTGAGGTGGCGCCTAGCGAATTTCGCCGGTGAGGAGTGTCATCGGGCCGAAGACCGGTTCGCCGAAGGCGCCGGCGCTGACACTGATCGTGCCCTCGAGTTCGTAGACGATGGGCTGACGCGAGAGGGCGCGGCTAATCGCCGAGCCGAGGCCGGGCACATCCTGGAAGCTCACCATGATGTCGATGGGCACGTCCTGTTCGCCGCGTGCCTGCAACGGCAGGCCGAGGGGGAAGTTCACGGTCGCTGCGCGGCTGCCTTCGAGGTTGAGCGTGCCGCGCAGCATGCCGAGCGTCAGGCCAAAACCGTTGGGGTTGGAGACCCTGGCCCAGAGGCGCACCGAGGCTCCGCCCGCTGGCGAATCGACAGTTGGGCCCGTCAGTCGAATTTCACTCCGGCGGCCGTCGGCTTGCTCGAACCGCGGCGGCTGGATCAACGCGCGCAATCCGTCGAGCGACGCGCACGCAAGAGCGATGAGACAGAGCACGACGATGCAGCTGAGCCTGCGGGCCATCACGACACCTCGCATGGGTTGCTGCAAGGCGGGTACCGGACGCGCCCGTCAGGGCCTAGTTGGGGCTGCGACTGAAGCTCTCGATCGCCTCCGCTTCGCTGTCGTGGGCGTCGAACACCGTGTACAGCCGCGTCATGACGAGCAGATCCTTGATTTTCTTGCCGGTGTTGGCGAGCTTGACCACGCCGCCTGCGCGCAGGGCCGACCCGTGACATGCCACCATTTCCCCAAGGCCGGAGCTGTCGACGTAGCTCACGTTCGCAAGGTTGAGCACGATCTGTTTTTCGCCCTGAAACATCAGGCTCGTGACCTTGTCTTTCAGCCGCCCGAGGTTCTCGGACGCGACCATCTTGCCCGAAATGTCCACGATCGTGATGCCAGCCACCTTGCGTTCCGAGATATCCATGCAGCCTCCGGGGGTCAAAAAACTTGACCTCGCGCATCCTACTTCAGACAGCGGCCCCCGCGAAGCTCAGGATCGCGGCCTCGTCGGTGTCGTGCGACTCAAAAATCGTCAACAGCTTGGTCATGACCAGGAGGTTCAGCACCCTGGGACCGGCACTCGCGAGCTTGATGACCCCTCCGCCACGCGCCGTGGTCAGGTAACAGGCGACCAGTTCGCCCAGGCCCGAGCTGTCGATGTAGCTGACGTCCGCGAGGTTGAGCACAATGTGCTGCTGGCCGCGAAACACCAGGTTGGTGACGACGTCCTTCAGCAGGCCGGGATCATTGGTGAGCGTCAGTTTGCCTGCCAGGTCGACAACGGTGACAGGGCCGACGCGCCGTTCCGTGATCGTCATAGTGCCGCTCCTTCGTCCGGTTACTGATTAGACGGGGCGAGGCACCCGTTTCCATGTCAGCGGTAAAAACATGTTGGCGCGGCAACACGGAGGGCGCGGCACTGCCGGGAACGTTGTCGGGTGGATGCGGAAGACTGCAGGGGCCGCTCGCCTAGTGCGGGCGAATCGCCTCGAGGGGCGTCATCGTCAACCGCCTGACGGGGCTGGTGATGATGACCTCCTCACCGGTTCGCACCTCCATGCTGAAGCCGGTGTAGATGCCGCGCAGCTTCAAGAAGCTGCCGCCAAGTGAACATCCGGCAAGCTGCGCCTCGCGCCAGTCAGGAAAGAACCGCCCGCCGCGCAACCGAATCAGCCCCTGGCTGCCGTCCAGCACGACGATTTCGTACAGCGTATTGGTCGTGATGACGGTCAGTGTCTGGAAGACCGGGACGGCATCGACCTGGCAGCCGTCTGTCCACTCGGCGTTCAACCAGTGGTCGAGCAACGCGCTCGCTGGAACAGCAGAGACTGTCCGGCCTGTGGGATTCATCGTTCGCTAAATGGCACGCCGCGTTCCGTGATTATCATACCGCTGTCATGATGCGATTCCGGCACCACCGCGCACTGCTCGTTCTCGGTCTCGTCCTGGCGTGCTCCCCGAACGCTGCCGCTGACACGGCGAAGCGGCTGCACGAGCTGATCGCGATCCCGGGCCTGTCGGGCTACGAAACCCACGTGCGGGA
>JACCSI010000243.1 GCA_013813075.1 Acidobacteriota bacterium
CCCCACGCCACTGTTCGGGCTCACGGACGAGACGCCGGCGACGCCCACGCGATCGTGCGGCCTGAATCGACCGTCGGAAGTATCGAGCTGTCGCCGACAGGATGCGTCAACGCACGAAACGCGTCCAACGACAAGATACAAGGCGGTATTAGCGGGGGTCTCGGGCGTTAACCGAAGGCTCCTTATCGGACGCCGACGCCGGGGCCGGCGGCCAGCCTCGGCCACAGAGTTGATGGATGATACCGGGAAACGCTCGTGCTGATGGAGGTCTGGTGAACGCCTCCGTTCAACGATGCATCGGCCGGAGTTGCTTCCACCGCTCGATAAATTTGACCGCGGCTTGCACGAAGTTCTCGGTCTCTCGACGACCGACGTCCGCAGTCGCTTCGCGCGGATCGCGCAGGCCCCAGGTACCGGTGTCGGACATCTCCCGCGTCGATGTGTGCTTGCCCGTGCTCGTCGCTTTGAGACCTTCCGCAAGAAACACCAGCGTCGCCGTGGGGTCGCCGGCGACGACCTCAGGCAGCATCTTTTGTAGATGCTCGGGCATGGTCAGCGCGGCGCGGCGCGCCGCCGCGAGGTTGACCAGGTTCGGCGTCATGTAGAGCGAGGTCGACGTTTCGCCCACGCCGCCGTGCCGATCGAACACTCGACCCGTTGGGTCGCCCGTCTGGGGCGCACGGGTGAGAAACGGCGCCGCCGCGTCGCCGAGTTCGACGGCGATTCCTTCGGTCTCCTGGTTGATCCGATCGGCGATGTAGCGCGTGATGACCTGATTGCCGCCGTGGCTGTTGAGCAGCAGGAAGCGACGGAAGCCGTGCTTCATCAGACTCTGCGCCGCTTCGAAGTAGACCTGCTGGATCGTCTGCGACGACAGCGTGATGGTGCCCGCAAATTCCATGTGGTACGGCGAATTGCCAGGCAGCAGGATCGGCGCGACGAGCACGTCGGTCTTCTGCGCGACGAGCTTGGCGCGTTCGAGGCCATTCAGGAAATCAGTACCAATCGGCAAATGCAGACTGTGCTGCTCCATCGCGGCAATCGGAATGATCACCATGTCGGTGCGTGTCCGCAGGTCCTGCACTTCGGGCCAGGTCATGTGCGGCAGATAGTTACGCACCTTCTGCTCGTGCCATAACGGATTGACCGGACCCTGCGCAGCGCCGGCTGACGCGGCGTTCTGGGCCGCGACTGAGGCCGGAAGAAGCATGGCGGCAAGCAGCAGGCGCGCCGCAATCATCGCGCCCTCACCGCGGTCATCGTCAACTCGAGGCGGGCGTCACGGGCCAGCCCCTTCACGGCGACCGTCGATCGGGTCGGCAACGGGGTTGCCGAGAAGAATTCCTTGTAGATCTCGTTGAACCTGGCGAAGTCCGACATGTCGGCGAGATAGGCCGTGACCGAGACCACGTCGGTGAGCGTCATATCCGCGGCTGCGAGGACGGTTTGCACGTTGGCCATGATTTGCCGCATCTCGGGCTCGAACCCGCCTTTGACCAACTGGCCGGTGACCGGATCGCCGCCGGTACTCCCCGACAGATACAGCGTCTCGCCCACCAGAATCCCCGGCGACAACGGCGACGGGGTGGGTTTATAGCCGGGTGGCTGGATCACACGCTTTCGAGTCGGCAACTGCGCCGCTTCACTCGCCCCACCCGGTGTCGGGCCGTCGAAATGATCGACGA
Organism: Acidobacteriota bacterium; assembly: GCA_013813075.1. Classification (GTDB taxonomy): domain Bacteria; phylum Acidobacteriota; class Vicinamibacteria; order Vicinamibacterales; family UBA2999; genus JACCSI01. The sequence continues at coordinate 1,686 of JACCSI010000243.1, forward strand.
CCAGCTTGGCGATGCGCCCGATTCGATCCTCGGCGTCGCCGTACGAACCCGTGATGCCAGTGGCCATCACGGCGATGACAATCGGACCGGAGCGCGCGTAGAGGATCCCGACGTCGTTGGCGATGTTGGCGCTGTCACCGGTCTTGTGTGCCACAGGAACATCGACGAAATGCGGAAGGCGACGCGACCCGGCGAGTTGGCGCCGCAGAAAGAGACGCATCGTCGCACAGCTCGCGGGCGACGCCGCCGTGTCGCGCTCGATGCCTTCGAGCATGCGGCCGATCTCGCGCGCGCTGATGTCGCCCAACCAGTAATTGCGGTCTTCGACCATCAGCTTCCGCTGGTTCGCCGCGTGTGTCAGGCGGTTTGCCGGGCTGCGTACCACATCCACCCACGACGCGCGTTCGCCGGTAAAGAGCGGCCGGTACAGCTCGAACACCGGATTGTTCGACAGCGCATAGTGCAGGCCCGTCGTTTCCTCAGCCGTGATCGCGGCCAGCCGCGGATCGAGCCGCGCGAGCAGCTTGCGCCGGTACTCGTCGCCGCGGTTCAACATCCGCATCCGGTAGCCGGCTTGCGCCAGCCATCCGTTCAAGGCGTCGACGCCACCGACCTTCGTGGTGATCTGGTCGGTGGCCGTGTTGTCGCTGGTGATGATCATCTGCTGGATAAGGTCACGCACGGTGGGCGCGAGACCCAGGTCGGCGTACTGAAACACGCCGGTGCCGTCGCGCAGGTCCGCGCGCCCCAGCGTCACGCGTTCATCGAGTTGGAGCTTACCCGCCTCGGCCAGCTGGAAGGCGCGGACCATGATCGGCACCTTGATGACGCTTTGGCTGTTGAAGGAGTCATCGGCACGAACCGTGGCCTCCTCGCCAGTCTTCAGGTGCTTCACGTAGATGCTGGTTCGAGCGGGGAACTGATCGAGCTCCGCCCCGAGCAGCCGCGTCAGCGCGGTCTTGGTCGTCTGGGCAGCGGGGCGCGCGCCCGCGGCGCCGAGCCCGTCGCCGCCGATCAGAACCGGCAGCAGCAGGACGAGGAGAGGCAGTGCTCGCATGGGGAAACACCTTCTGAGTTGGGGATCCGCGCACAAATGCGCCGAGGACGTACGCAGGGCGACACGGGCACCCCGTCACAGGGTGCCCGCCGCTGCGATTGGTCGTTAGAACTTCACCAGTGCGGTGACCTGCGCCGCGCGGGCGGGCTGCTGGTTGCGCAGTTGCAAGAAGTTCGGGTTGAACCTCTCGTTTGCGCCGCTGTAGTTGTACTGGCTGTAGTTGCCGCCATTCAGCACATTGAACACAGCCACGCTCAGCACGGCCTCGCGGCCGGTACCGAGGCCGAATGACTTGTTGAAGTTCAGCCCCAGCGTCTTGATGGGCGGCGCCTGTTCCTGCCCTTCACCGCGGTCTGCATTCACAAAGCGCATCCGCGTCGACAGTGGATTGGTTTGCCCATTCGCTGTGCGACCAGGCCCGAATACGGCCAGTTGCGGATCGCCGATCGGCAACAAATCGACAATCGGGCCGGACCACGGTCCCGCGAGAATCGTGTAGCTGGCCGACACGTTCACGCCAAACGGCGCATGGTAGGAACCGCCGAAGCGCATGGAGTACTCCTGCCAGGTCGGGCCATAGGTGTGGACCGTCGTACCCGTTGTGATCGGCAGGCTGTTCTCCTCATTGTTGCCGCGCGGCATGTAGAGCAGCGCGTTGCTGTTGAAGGTTCCAGGCTGAATGAACTTCGCCGGGTCCGTGGGGTTCCACGTGCCGCCGAAGTGCTGCCACTGGCGGTTGAGGCCGACCATGGCCTGAAACTTGTTCGACAGGTTCTTCGCCATGGTCACCTCGATGGCCCGGTACTCGAGCGTGCTCCACGAGTTGTTCTGTTGCTGAAAGATGATGCCGCGGCTCGGGTCGATGGCCCCGAAGCCGCCGAAGGGCTGGTTGGGTCCGCTGGGATAGATGCCGTTGATATCAACGCGCGCCCACATGTCCTGATAACTGCGGCTGATGCCGGCGATATCGAGACTGAGCTGGCCAGGAAATTGTTTGCGGAACCCGAGAATGAACTCGTCGACGTACGGTTGATGCAGGTTGTCCCCGAACTCGTAATCGGCGATCGACGCGTTGCGCGCGGCGGCGTTGACGACCGTTTCGAATCGCCCGTCGCCGTCTGCGTCGTATTCGTCGCGCTGCGCGGCGGCCTCGTTCGCGCCGAACAGCGTGATCGCATCGCGCCCCATCACCTGCTCGTGCACGCGCACGTAACTGCCGCGCAGCACGTTGCGTGAATCCTTGGTGAGCAGGTATGAGAAGCCGAACCGCGGACCAATGGAGGTGCTGTTCTGCCGCTGGATGTTGAAGATGTCGTCGTTACGGGTGACGAAGTCGGCCCGCACACCGAGATTGAGCGTGATCCGGCTGCTCGGGTGCCAAGTGTCCTGCACGTAGATGCCGATGTCACGGTCCCGCGCGGCGCGGGTGTTCAACGACACCGGCGAGTTGTAACGGCGATGGAACGGCACGGTGCCGCCAGCGATGTTGCCGGGGGTTAGAAGGCGGTGTTCCTCGAGCACGAACCCGTTGTTGACGTACTCGGTCTGCAAGTCGTAGGTACTGCGCGGGGCGGCAAAGAAGCCGGTCTGAAACTGATGATTTCCCGCCCAGTCGTCCCTGTAGTAGGTCAGGTCGCCGCGCACGACAATTTGAGAGGCTGGCTGGAACCCGTACGATTGCTGGTTGCCACCCTCGAGGAGACGTCCAGACCCCTGGACCGTGCTGCCCTGTATGTTCGCCGAGTCGTGGATGATGATTTGTGGACCACTCAAGCCCAGCGACTCGAATGTCGAGGTGTCATTTCCCCCCTTACCGTTGTACGACGCCGTGAAGGTCGTGGTCGTGCGCATGCCCCAGACCGAGGTCACCTTCCCGCTGTAGAGGGGTCCGCCGGTTGACTGTGCCTGGATCCGCTCGTAGTTGTATTCGCGGTCTCCGGTCAGCAGCAGCCGGTCCTGCTGGAAGAATCCCTGCACGTCATGCTGGCCCGCTCGGCCGCTGACTTTGAGAAAAGGCTGCCAGCTTTCGCTCTCATTGTTGAAGAGAATCGAGCCCGGCTTGTAGGCATTGATGCGTTCGACCTCGGTCGCCGTCCGACTGATGCCGGCGGCCGAGACCGCCCGGCGCAGCGCGCCGAAGAACCAAACCTTGTCCTTCTTGATCGGCCCGCCCAACGCCACGTCGAACTGCCTCACGTACGCCGTCGTCGGCGTCCCGCCGGAGCCGGGTTTGCAGCCGGGCGCCGTCGAGCAGTTGTCTACGTTATTGCCATTCCAGTTGAAAGGCTGATACCCGGCGGCCGCGTTGCCCCTGAACGTATTGCCGCCACTCTTGGTGACGATGTTCATCACGAGCCCGACGCCCATCGGGGAGCTCGCGTCGACGCCGCCGGTCTTGACCTGGATGTCCTGCACCATGTCGGCGCCCATGGACACGTAGGTCAACTGCGCGTCGTGATAGTTGGTTGCGATCGTGCCTTCCAGCTGCAGCACGTGGGCAAAATGCTCGGTGCCGTGACCGAAATACACCTGCCGGCCGCTGCCGTCATCAAAGCCTCGCGAGATCACACCGGGAGTGAGTTCCAGGAAGTCGCTGTAATTACGGCGCGCCTGAATCGGCATGAGCCGCTGGAAATCGCCGTCGATGTTCAGCACGTTGCCCGGCTTGTCGACCTCGATCATCGGCGAGTCGCCGGTGACCGTCACGGTTTCCTGAAGCGAGCTCAGCTGCATGGCGATGTCAACGGCGAAGGTCGCGCCGACGCGAACGAGAATGCCGTCGCGGCGGAACGAGGCGAACCCTGGCAATTCCGCAGTGACGGAGAACGTCCCCGGCGGCAGATTGTTCAGCCGATACTCGCCGCGTTCGTTGGTGACGTCGCTCTGCGGCCGCAGCACATCGGGAGAGGTCGCTGTAACCGTTACACCTGGCAGGGCTTCGCCTTGCTGGTCGGTGACCGCACCGCGGAGACCGCCGAGTCCGCTCTGGGCGCCTGCCTCAGACATCACCCCCAGCAACAGAACCAGCAGCGCCGCGCCGCCGAATTTATTCAAATGCCAGGTCTTGTTCATGGAGCCCCCTAAAATCGAATGACCGAAACGGCAACAACGAGGGACGGTAACGTGAAATGACGGAGCACGCAACACTAATGGGGCGGAGGACGAGGACTTCAGCCACACCCGCCAACGGCGGCCCTAAAGGGCACGGCCTCCGCTTACGCTGGAGGAAGAGGGCACGCCCTCCGTTCACGGTGGAGGGCGACGGCTTTAGCCCCGCCGACACCGGGACTAGTAGGCCATCACGTAACTGTCTCGCGTCGGGCTCACGCCGCCCATCAGAACGCCCGTACGCGGGTGAATGATGATGGCCTTCACCGACCCCACGCCGCGGGCGTTGGACAGATCGAGCTTATGACCCATGGCCGCGAGTTCGTCGAGGACATGCTTGGGCAAGCTGCTGGGCGCCTGCAGCGTCCCCGCCGCCTCGTGTGGGTAGTACGAACTCCGGAATCCGGTGCTGACAATGGACGACGCTTCGAGCGCCTGTTGCACGTTCATCCCGAATTCGACGACGTTCAGGAAAAACTGCAGCTGCGCCTGAGGCTGCGTATCAGCACCGGGCGTACCGAAGGCCATGTACGGTTTGCCGTCCTTCAACGCGAGCGCTGGATTGATGGTCTGTCGCACGCGCTTGCCCGGTTTCAGGACATTGATATCGTCGGCCTCGAGCCCGAAGTAGGCCATGCGATTGTTGAGGAAGAACCCTGCGCCTTCGACGACATGACCGCTGCCGAACAGGCTCAACAACGATGAGGTGATCGACACCATGTTGCGGTCTTGGTCCACGACGGTGAGGTAGGTGGTGTGGCCATCCTCGGTGGCCTCGCTAACGCGGCTCAGATCCGGCGCGGGCTGCGGGGTCGCGTACGCCAGCGGCTGGCTCGTGGTCCGCTGACGAGGGTCGCCCGCCGGCACTTCTCCGATGCTGGCGCGATCGGGATCGATCAACGCGCGGCGCGCCGCGGCGTACTCTTTTGACAAGAGCTCGCGCATCGGGATGGGCGGAACGTGTCGCGGATCGCCGACCCACCGATTACGGTCCGCGAACGCCAGCTTCAGCGCTTCGTTGACGGCGTGCAGGTACGGCGCGCTGTTGTGGCGCATGTAGCGAACGTTCATGCCTTCGAGGACGTTGAGCGCCTGCAGCATGACAAAGCCCTGCGAGTTGGGCGGGCATTCGTAGACTTCCACACCTTTGTAGTTGATGTGGATCGGCGTGTCCTCGTGCGTCTTGTATGACGCGAGATCCTTGGCGTCGATCAGCCCGCCATTGCTCTTCATGTAGGCGGCAAACTTCTGAGCGATGGCGCCCTCATAGAAGGCGGCGCTGCCCTTCGCCCCGATCTCACGCAAGGTGGCCGCCATGTCTTTCTGCACGACCCGGTCGCCCATTTCAAGCGGACGCTCGCCGTCAAACCAGATGCGCTTGGCGGACGGCACCTTCGCGAGCTTGTCGCGATTGCTCCTCAGCGCGCCGGCCAGTGACTGCGTGATCGGAAACCCTTTTTCGGCCAGCTCCGCGGCGGGGGCGAAGAGCTCGGAGAGCGGTCGCGTCCCGTACGTCTTCGCCGCGTGCTCAACCGCCCCCACAGCTCCCGGAACGGTGACCGATAGCGGACCGTCGCTCGGCAACCCGCCTTTGCCCTTGTAGAAGTCCACCGTCGCCGCCATTGGCGCGAAGCCGGACCCGTTGATGAACTTCACCTCGCCGGTCTTGGCCAGGTAGATGAGGATGAACATGTCGCCGCCAAGCCCCGTCATTTCGGGCTCGGCGAGCCCCTGCACCGCCCATGCGGCGAGCGCGGCGTCGATGGCATTGCCGCCGGATCGCATGACGCGAATGCCGACCTCGGAGGCCAGCGCATGTCCCGACGCAATCATGCCGTTGTCGGAAAGGACTACCGGACGCCAGGTCGCGTTCTGTTGCGCCCGCGGCGAGGCGGAGAGCGCGAGGAGAAGGACCGTGGCAATGAGCAAGGCCGGTCGGTGCATGGGAAAACCTCCAGGTGCGCGGAGTATAGCGCCGAGCCCGTGTAGACTCGAGCATCCTGGCCCAAATCTCGCGTAAGGAATTTCTCGGATTCGCCGCCGGGCTCGCGCTCGCCGCCGGCACGAGCATGAGCGCAGGCGCGTCCGCGGCGGCGCAGCCGTCCACGCCCACCCGGGTCGAGCCAGACCTCATCGTGGTCAACGCACGCGTTTATACCGTCGATGTGGCGCAGCCTCGGGCCGAAGCCTTCGCGGTCAAGAACGGCCGCTTCGTGGCGGTGGGCTCCTCCGTGGATGTCCGCAACCTGGCCACCGCGCGGACGCAGATCATCGACGCGCAGCAGATGACCATCACGCCGGGGTTCATCGACACGCACTGCCACGTCAGCGGTGTGAACGAGCTCTACAGCGTCGACGCCAACGTGCGGACGATAGCAACTGTCTTGAAAGTCAAGCGGGCACCTCCGCGCTCTGCAGCCACGTGG
>JACCSI010000244.1 GCA_013813075.1 Acidobacteriota bacterium
ATGCTGATGAGTCCTTCAGGAAACCTCTGATTGTATACCAAGCGGCCCGGCTACCGCCGGCCGAGAAGACCTTGCGCCGTCGGGCTCTTTCAGCTGGGATGGCGCACCCTTGCTCCCAGCTTCCTTACCAAAAATTTGGTTTGTCCTTGGCGTTCTGGTTTGATCGGAGGACGGATCGTATTTTTGCGCGGGACGTCTCACAAGCGCACATGCCGTTCAACTCGCGAGAGCGTGGAGACGCGTCCTCGGGACCGCGTGCTAAAGTGGCGGATTCGGCTCTCGCGAAGATTTCCACAACTGTGGAAAAACTTGTGGAAATCAGCAAGGATCTCGGGCTGGCGTGCTGAATATGCCCATTTTGTGGGTCTTTCTGACGGGGCGAGCTTGACGCGCCGTCAGACGAGCGTTTCGCAGACGTCATCCTTGTAACTCGCCGGTAACACAGGACTCGGTTCGACCAAGGCTGAAATCCCGATCCCTCTCTGTAACTACAGCATGTCCGTCACCTCCATCTGGGATCAGGTCCTTGGCCGCATCGAGGCCAAAGTCGGTCGTCATAGCTTCCACACGTGGTTCAAGCCGACATCCATGCTCCAGGATGATGGGACACGCGTCTCCGTACGGGTGCCGAACCTGCTGTTTACTGAGTGGTTGCCCAAACATTATTCGGTGGTGCTGGCGGAAGCACTGAAGGATGTGGGCAGACTTGATACGGAAATCATTTTCGTTCCTGAAGAGGCCAAGTCGGCGATCGCCAGTGGGGCTGTGGCTGCTGTCACCGAGGCGTTTTCCGCGTCTGATGACGCTGCACCAGCCGGGTATTCCACGACGTTTGTCGGGCTTAACCCCCGTTATACGTTCGACACGTTTATCGTTGGCCCGTCCAATCAATTTGCGCACGCCGCGTGCCGCGCTGTGGCGGAAGCGCCGTCACGGTCCTATAACCCGTTGTTCATCTACGGTGGGGTGGGACTTGGCAAGACGCACTTGATGCACGCGGTCGGGCACTACGCGTTGCAGCATCACCCGGGTTTGAAACTGACATACATCTCGTCCGAACGATTCATGAACGAGATGATTAACGCGGTTCGCTACGATCGCATTCTCGACTTCCGCGAACGCTATCGCAGCGTCGACGTACTGCTCGTCGATGACATTCAATTCGTCTCGGGCAAGGAAGGTACACAGAACGAGTTTTTTCACACGTTCAACGCCCTGCACGATGCGCAGAAGCAAATCGTCATCAGCAGCGACCGGCCGCCGCATGAAATTCCCGCACTGGAAGAACGTCTGCGTTCACGCTTCGAGTGGGGACTGATTGCCGATATTCAGCCGCCCGATGTGGAAACCAAGGTCGCAATTCTCAAGAAAAAGGCCGAAACCGAGGGCATTCCCCTGCCGGATGCGGTCGCGATGTACATGGCGAGCCGCATCAAGTCGAATATCCGCGAACTTGAAGGTTCCCTGATTCGCCTGATTGCGTACGCCTCGCTCCAGGGCCGCGGCTTGTCGCTGGAACTGGCGCAGGAAGTGTTGCGCAACGTCATGGACCACGACGATCGCGCGGTGACGATTGAGCAGATTCAGAAGTACGTGGCCGACTACTATCAGTTGAAACTCGCCGAACTGAAGTCACGCAACAATTCGAAATCCATTGCCCGGCCGCGCCAGGTCGCCATGTATCTCTGCAAACATCTGACGCACGCCTCGCTTCCTGAGATCGGCCGCGCCTTCGGCGGTAAGCATCATTCGACGGTCATTCACTCGATCAAAAAAGTCGAGATGATGCGGAAGACGGATGGAGATTTCAACAGCCTTATGCACAACCTTCTCGAATCGTTCAAGTAGCGAAAGCAAACACGAAGGAGTTGCCGATCGCGAACAAACAGATCGCCTCACGCCCGGGCTTGGCAGCTCCGGCGCAGGGCGGACGGTGCTTCTACCGCGCTGCTGTGTCGGGTCGCTGTGGAGAACGTCCCGCGGCGAAAACAGGACGCCGATTGCCACCGATTCCGCACCGTTCATCCACAGAAAAATTCACAGTCTAACTTATTGACTAGTAAAGACTTATAGCACTGCCAAATTAGGTTAACAGGACCTTATTCTTGTATACTTCTATATCTTCGCCTTTTATCCCTATTTGAATTAGTACGGAGAGCCCGGCGGCTTCTCTGTTTC
>JACCSI010000256.1 GCA_013813075.1 Acidobacteriota bacterium
ACGAGTGGGATCGGGTCGTGGCCGGCATCGAGGTCGCGGCGCCGCTCTTTCCAGGGCTCAAGATCGACACCGTGGTGATTCGTGGCGTGAACGACGACGAGATCGTGGCCATGGTGGAGTTTGCCAAGGCCCGCGGCGCGGAAGTGCGTTTTATCGAGTACATGGACGTCGGCGGAGCGACGCGCTGGAACTGGGCGCAGGTCGTCACCCGCGCCGAGATCCTAGCGACCCTAGCGCGTCACTACGGCAGCGCCGAACCCATGGGCGAGCGGGGCTCGGCACCCGCGGATCGCTTCCGTCTTCGCGACGGCACCGTGATTGGCATCATCGCGTCGACGACCGAACCGTTCTGCCGCGACTGCGATCGCAGCCGCGTCACCGCCGATGGGATGTGGTACTTGTGCCTGTACGCGTCGCGCGGCACGGACTTGCGCGCCGCGCTCCGAGGCGGCGCTTCTCGCGAGGAGCTTGCAGCGTTGGTCGGCAGCACGTGGCGCGCACGGGACGACCGCGGCGCCGAGACTCGCCTGGCGATGCGGGACCGCTCGTCGATGATTCCGCTCAGTTCGTTGAAACGCGATCCCCACCTCGAGATGCATACACGCGGGGGGTAGCGAACGCCGGGATCACCACCAGCGACCGTTGTTAGGAACTGTGTTGTTGAATAGCCGCCTGCAAGCGTTGCGCAATCACGTCGGCGGGGCTGCTCTCGATCTCGCGACGCTCCATCATGTAGACGAGCTTTCCGCCCTTCAGCAGCGCCACGCACGGCGAAGAAGGAGGATACGGCAAGAAATACTGGCGAGCACGCTCGGTGGCCTCGAGGTCTCCACCCGCGAACACCGTCGCCAGATGGTCGGGACGCGAACCGCCGCGCAGCGCCTGCGCAATCCCCGGACGCGCTTTGCCCGCCGCGCAGCCACACACCGAATTGACCACGATCATCGTCGTGCCCGTGCGGTTGACCGCCGCATCCACCAGTTCGGGGCTGCGCAGCTCTTCAAAGCCAATGCGTGTGAGCTCGTCGCGCATCGGCGCGAGAAAATGCTCCGGGTAGCCCTGTGAAATCATGACTCGATCATAGCAGGTGGTCGATTTCCTCGCACAGCTGTGCATACTCCCGGTGCGTCTCCTCCACCGCGGCCGAGGCTCCGCCCCAAACACCCGTCTTCCCCATCTCTTCCAGTATTTTGCAAAGGTCGTGAAGTGCGTGGGCACCGATGGTCCCGGCAGCCCCCTTCAGCGCATGAGCGGCGCGCTGCAACGCCGGCCCGTTACCGCTGTGGACGGCGTCGTTGATCGCAGCCAGCCGCGCTGGCGCGTCGGCCCGGAACAGGACCAGGACTTCGGTGACAAGATCCGGCTGTCCCGGCTGGTTCAGCTGGCGTAAACGCTTCACCACGGCGAGATCAAGCGCGGGTTTGACCATCACTATCGTCGATCTCGCAATCGAGCGCGTCGAGTTGCGGCTTGACGTGTTGCTCGTAACAATCCGGGCAGTAGCTATGTGAGAACTGCACACCCGAGTGAACGGTGATGTAGGACTCGACCTGCTGCCAGTAATTCTGGTCATCGCGAATGCGCTTGCAGTACGAACAGATCGGCAGCAGGCCCTGCAACTGCTTGACGTTGGAGAGCGCTTCTTCGAGGCGACGCACGCGATCCGCGAGCGCGTGCTGCAGCCCCACGACGCGGGCACCGACGCTCACGCGCGCCAGCAGTTCGTCCTCGTTCGGCGGCTTGGTGACGTAGTCGTTAGCTCCGGCACGCAGGCCGGCAACGATGTCGGCCGACGCGTCACGCGACGTGAGCAGGATGATGTAGGTCGGCGACGCCATCTCCTTCTGCCGAATCCGCTTGCAGATCTCAGGACCGTCAATGCCCGGCATCATCCAGTCCAACACCGCGATGCTCGGCGCCGTCGGCCGCTGCAGCGCGGCCCACGCCTGGTCGCCGTCACTGGCCAACTGCACCTGGTATCCAGCTTTGCGCAACATCGCAGCGACGACCGTGCGCGACACGGAGTCGTCATCGGCGACGAGGATGGGGACATCCGACATTGGCAGCCATTTTACCTTACGGGGTTGCGCCATTGAGTCCCCGCGCTAGCCCATCACCGCGGTGCACGGTGCTTCACAGCGTGCGCGCGCCAGAAGATGAGCACGAGATGCCGGAACCATGTAGAAGAAACCGCTCGATGTTTGCTAGGCTGTCCCGCATGTCGCACCCAGTCCTGACCAGATTTTTCTGCATGGCCGCCGCATTGCTGATTCCCGGCGTTGCCGCTTCGCAGACGACGGCGTTTGTCGGCGCGCGGGTGATCGACGGCCGTGGCACGGTGATCGAACGCGCGACGGTCGTCGTCTCAAACGGCAAAATCACTGCGGTCGGCCCGGCTGCAAGCACAACCGTGCCGCCCGGTGCGCAGCGCATCGACGCGCCCGGTGCGACCATCATGCCGGGGCTCGTCAACGCGCATGGGCATCTCACGTCGGCAATCGGGATGCGGACCGAGCGTGATGGTTACACGCGCGACAACTTGTTGCGCCAGTTGCGCACCTACGCCCAATACGGCATCACGACGGTCTTCAGCTTGGGAGACGACCAGGAGGCCGCCTTTCAGCTCCGCAACGAACAGGCCAATGGGGCGTTCGATGGCGCGCGTCTCTTTGTTGCCGGCCCCGTGATCACCGGCGACAACACCGGGGCTGCGCGCGCGATGACTGACAAGGTCGCGGCAATGAAACCCGATCTCCTGAAGATTCGCATTGACGATAATCTCGGCTCGTCGCGGAAGATGCCCGAAGACGCCTGGCGTGCGACCATCGCGCGGGCCGAAGAACTGAAGCTTCCAATCGCAACGCACATCTTCTATCTCGCCGATGCCAAGGCGGGGCTCCTGGCTGGTGCCGACATCGTCGCGCACAGTGTCCGCGACCTACCGGTTGACGCCGAATTCGTGCGTGAATTGAAGGCGCGCGGCGCCTGTTACACGCCGACGCTGATGCGCGAGGTATCGACATTCGTCTACGGCTCGACGCCGCCCTGGGCGCGCGACCCATTTTTCCTGAAGGGCGCCGGCGCCCAGGCCGGCGATGAGCTCTCGGACCCCGCCCGCCACACGCAGGTGCAGGCAAGTGCCGCCTATAAACAAGGACTTCGCTACAAGGAAGGACTGGACGTGGCGAAACAGAATCTCAAAACGCTGTCGGATGCGGGTGTGCGCGTGGCGATGGGGACCGACAGCGGACCAGCAGGACGATGGCAGGGTTTTTTCGAACACCTCGAACTCGAGCTGATGGTGGACGCCGGCATGACCCCGATG
>JACCSI010000281.1 GCA_013813075.1 Acidobacteriota bacterium
GCTGACCGGGCGCTTATACCCATCCTGAGACCCATCGCGCGAGGCGAACATCGGGCGAACCTTGAAACACGCGCCCTGTTCGACAGGACTCCCTCGTTCACCTCGCGTGGTATGCTGCTTGGTCTTCCACCGACCGAAACAACTCAAGATTGATGTCGAGGCGATACACCATCGTTCTGGCCGACCGCCGCACAGGCGTCGTGCGCCGTTTTTCAGTGGGGCTCTGGCCGTCCGTGGCGGCCGGCACGTTCGTCCTCGCACTGCCAGTGCTTATCGGGACCGGCGCGGCGCTCAAGGCCAGGAACGAGGTGGCCGGCCTCTACACAGCCGCTTCCGCTTTGCAGATTGAAAACGCCAGCTACCGGGTCGCGACGGAAGCGCTTTCCGGACAGATTCAGGGGCTGCAGTCCGCGATCACTGAACTCGGATCTCGGGCCGCGCTCGACCCGGCGCTCTCGTCTGCCATGGACAAACTGCCTGCCGTGGTGAAAAACCGCGCCATGGGTGGTGGCGGCGTCAGCGCGGCCGCGATGGGCCTGCTGCCCGCTCTGCGATCTCCGGAGAACACGTTCGGGCTGCTGCGCGACATTCTTCAAGGGATCGAGAACCGCCTGACTTCGGTGCGCTCGGACCTCGACAAGCGCAACGCGCTGGCCGCGGCCACGCCGTCGATCTGGCCGGCGCATGGTTGGTTGTCGTCCAACGTCGGGCCGCGGAAGGATCCGATCACCGGCGGCGCCGACTACCACCAGGGTCTCGACATCTCCGCCGATCACGGCAGCCCGGTGTATGCCACCGCCGACGGCACGGTGTCCCAGGCCGCGCGCGAAGGCAGCTACGGCAACCTGATCACCATCGATCACGGCTATGGCCTCGAGACGCGCTACGGTCACCTCTCGCGCTACCAGGTGACGCACGGCGCCAAGGTCAAGCGCGGCGATATCGTCGGCTACGTCGGCTCGACCGGACGGTCGACCGGAGCGCACCTGCATTACGAAGTCCGCGTCAGTGGACGCCTGCTCAATCCTCTTCAACTCCTGCTGAATCTCCGTCGCTAGCCGCGGTCCTGGGACCGTGTGGTCCCCCGTCAGCCTCCGAGGCGCGTCGCGCCGGGACGCGGCAGCGCTGCAGTCGCCACTCCGACGAGCACAGCGACTCCCCGGTATAATTACTTGATATCTCGGTAGAGATAAGGCACTCATGCTTGGTCAGCTCCTCGCCAAAGTCATCGGCACCCAGAACGATCGCGAACTGAAGAAGCTCGCGCCACTCGTCTCCACGATCAACAGCCTGGAGGCCGGCGTCCAATCGCTCGCGGAGGCGGAACTTCGCGCCAAAACGGCCGCGTTCAAACAGCGCGTCGCCGGCGGCGAGTCGATCGACGACCTGCTGCCAGAGGCCTTCGCCGTCGTCCGCGAGGCGGGCCGGCGGGTGCTCGGCATGCGCCACTACGACGTGCAGCTGATTGGCGGCATGATTCTGCACGGCGGCAAAATCTCGGAAATGAAGACGGGCGAAGGCAAGACGTTGGTTGCCACGCTGGCGGCGTATCTGAACGCTCTTGCAGGCAAAGGCGTTCACGTCATCACCGTCAATGATTACCTCGCACGCCGCGATTCCGAGTGGATGGGTAAGATCTACCGCTTTCTGGGAATGAGCGTCGGCGTCATTCAGCACGAGCTCACCGATCAGCAGCGGCAGGTCGCCTATGGCGCCGACATCACTTACGGCACCAACAACGAGTTCGGCTTCGATTACCTGCGTGACAACATGAAGTTCGAGCTCACCAGCATGGTGCAGCGCGGACATCACTTCGCCATTGTCGACGAAGTGGATTCGATCCTCATCGACGAAGCGCGGACGCCGCTCATCATTTCAGGCCCGGCTGAAGTCTCGACCGATCTGTACTACGAGGTCGACAAGATCATTCCGAGGCTGCAAAAAGGGGAAGTGCACCAGGGGCAGGTCAAGGGCGAGGACCGCGATCGGTTGGAAGCGTCGGGCGATTACACCGTCGACGAAAAAAACAAGACCGTTTCCCTGACCGAAGCGGGGATGGCAAAAGCCGAGCACCTGCTCGCTCATCGGATGCAGGAAGGCGGACTCTACGACCCCGCCAACATGCCGTTGCTTCATCACGTCCAGCAGGGGCTGCGCGCGCACGTGCACTACCACCTGGACGTGCAGTACATGATCAAGGACGGCCAGGTCGTTATCGTCGACGAGTTTACGGGACGGTTGATGCCGGGACGGCGGTGGAGCGACGGCTTGCACCAGGCCGTCGAAGCCAAGGAGAACGTCAAGATCGAACGCGAGAACCAGACACTCGCGACCATCACCTTCCAGAATTACTTCCGCAAGTACAAAAAACTCAGCGGCATGACCGGCACGGCCGAAACCGAAGCGCCGGAATTCGGCAAGATCTATAACCTCGACGTCAACGTCATCCCGACCAATCGACCGATGACGCGCATTGAGGAACCCGATCTCGTCTACCGCACCGAGGGCGAGAAGTGGGCAGCGATCGTCGACGACATCATCGCCAAACAGAACGAAGGCCGCCCGGTGCTGGTCGGCACGGTGTCGATTGAAAAGTCCGAGCGCCTGTCGGGCATGCTCAAGCGCAAGGGCACCAGGCACGTCGTGCTCAATGCCAAGTACCACGCACAGGAAGCCGAAATCGTAGCGCAGGCCGGTCGCAAGGACGGCATCACGATCGCCACGAACATGGCGGGCCGCGGCACCGACATTCTGCTCGGCGGCAACCCCGAGCACATGGCGCGTCAACAGTCGATCGCCGAAGAGG
>JACCSI010000300.1 GCA_013813075.1 Acidobacteriota bacterium
AGCCGGTCATTCGCGACGGCCTGCGTGAGATCGGCCACGGCCACTGGGAGGGACTGACGCGCGAAGAGGTGGAGCGGCAGTTTGCCGTGGAATATGGTGCGTGGGAGGCCGACCCGTTTACCTTCGCGCCGGTCGGGGGGGAGTCGGGCGTGGCCGTGCTCGCGCGCGCGCTGCCGGCGATTCGCGAGATCGTCACCGCGCATCCCGGCGAGCAACTGCTCGTCGTCTCGCACAAAGCCACGCTTCGGCTGGTGTTGAGCAGCCTGCTCGGGTTCGACGCGCGCGGCTATCGTGATCGCCTGGACCAGTCCCCCGCGTGTGTGAACGTGGTGGACTTCAAGGATCCCGTCCGTGCTCGTCTGATGCTGTTCAACGACACGTCGCACTATGCGGATCGGCCCCGCGTCTCGGACCAGAGCCTGTCCAAGTGGTGGGATGGACCGTAGCTGGTCCGCGGCGACGGTGCGATCCCTCGCCGGGCGAGTTGCTCACCACTGGGCATCTGGTCTACCCTCGTCCCTCCATGAACGTCATCCAGCCGGACGTCGTCGCGATCTTCAATACCAGTCCCGACACGGTCGAGATGTTGCGAATCGTCATCGAGCGCGAGGGGTTCGTGGTTGTCAGCGCGTTCACGTACGACCTGCGCGATGCCGTCGTCGATCTCGAGGCCTTTGTCCGGCAACACCATCCTCGCGTCGTCGTTTACGATATCGCCCCGCCATATCAAGAAAACTGGCGGCTGTTTCAGCATATTTGTTCGCTGCACGAGCTGCGCCGGACGCGTTTCGTCGTCACGACCACCAACATCGAGCAATTGCGCAAGGTTGCCGGGGCGGAGCAGCGGGAGCTCTACGAATTCGTCGGTAAACCATACGATCTGGGTTTGATCGCGGCTGCCGTGAAACAGCGAATTGGGGAGTAGTGAGTCGTGCCTGAACTTAAAAGGGCCGACAATGCGTGGCGACCTGCGCCAACACCTCGTTGAAATCAACGGGCTTGCGAATGCAGCCGAGCACTGCGAGGTCGTGCGCTTTCGCAGCACCATCATGACGGGCGCTGAGCAGAATCACTGGAATCTCCTTCAGTCGGGCGTCCGCCAGCTGTGCTTTGCGAAAATCTTCTCCGCTCATCACTGGCATCATCAAGTCGAGCAGGATCAAGCACGGCTGTTGCGCCCGGGCAATCTCCAAGGCCTCAGCGCCGTTGGTGGCCGCGACCGTCCGATAGCCCTGCATGGCCAAAATCATTCCCAACATGATGCGGCTGTCCGCATCGTCTTCGACGACCAGGATGGGCCGGAGGGGACGTGGTGGCTCCATGCCCTGTGTAATGCAAAGGGCGTGCAACGCAGACCGGCGGCGTTCGAGAAAATTGTGCCGGAAGTTCTGGAGGCGAGGGCGGCCCGACGACCGCGGCTTTCCCTGTCGTAGACCGGACGTGGTACGGCACATCGAATACAACGCCCCACGACGATGAACGCGGCGAATCCGACCTACCTGGGGCCATCCGGCTGCTTTACCGCTGCAAGAGGGCAATGTAGGCTCAGGCGCAACAGGCGAGGAAATCCATGGGCAACGAACACCTTGCGGAAATGCGCAAGAGCTTGGACGATATCGACGCGGTGATCATCTCGGCACTTGGCGAGCGCGCACGTTTGTCGCGCGAGATTGCTACGCCAAAGGCCGGCGCTGACGGACCGGTGCGCGACGTGGATCGTGAGACCGCCCTGCTGCAGCATCGATCGGCGTATGGCGCGCGCGTCGGCCTCGACCCGGCGTTCGTTCGCAGAATCTACCGGGAGATTCTCGGCGACTCCGTGCGCCGGCGGCACGACGCGCTTCAGGCCCCAAGAAGCACAGCGGGCGATACGGGTCGCTCACCAGGGGCCCGAGGGCGCTTACGGCCATCAGGCCCCCTGCCAGCATTTCGTCGTCAGCAGCAGACCGGTCTCGCTCAAGGCCTACCCGACGTTCCGGCAGATGCTCGAAGCCGTGCTGGAAGGCCATGCCGACCGCGGAGTACTGCCGATCGAGAACACCACAGCAGGGTCGGTCTACGAAGCGTATGACCTGCTGTTGCAGCTCAACCTCCCGTTGGTCGGCGAAGAGATCGTGGACATCGCCACTGTCTGCTGGGGGTCGCCGATGTCGCCCTCGAATCGATTCGCCGCGTCCACTCGCACCCGCAGGCGCTCTCGCAATGCAGCGAGTTTCTCAGCACGCTGCCGGCGTGCGAGCAGGAGCCTGCGTCCAACACGGCCCTGGCCGCACAGCGCGTGCACGAGTTGCAGGATCCGACGCAGGCGGCAATTGCCAGTGGCGAGGCCGGGGCGCATTTCGGGTTGCACGTGTTACGGCGAAAGATTGCCAATCAGCCGGTCAACTACACACGGTTCGTGGTCGTGGCCGCGTCGCCGGTGGACTGCGATCCCCGAATCGCCTCGAAAGTCTCGATCGTGCTGGCGACGCGCCACGAGCACGGCGCGCTCGCGCGCTGCCTGAATCTCGTGTCGGACGAAGGCCTGAACTTGGCAAAACTCGAGTCTCGGCCACGACCGGATGCACCATGGGAATACGTCTTCTACATCGACGTCGAAGGCCACCTCAGCGAACCACGAATGCGCGCGGCGCTGACGGGACTCGCGGAGCGGACGATCTTCCTGAAGGTGCTAGGCTGCTATCCCGCGCGGGAAGTGCCGCGGCGTCCGGATTTGGTTTGACGCGTCACGTCCGTGGCGACCGACGGGTCAAAGGGGTCGCCAGTGCGCCACTGGTGAGGACAATTCGCAGGGCATAACGTGATGCAGACCATCTTTATTACCGGCAGCTCCACGGGGCTGGGCCGCGCGACGGCCATCCTCTTCGCCACGCATGGCTGGAACGTCATCGCCACGATGCGACGTCCCGATCAAGAGAGCGAGCTTGCCCGCACGCCGGGGATTACGCTCCTGCCTCTCGACGTCACGGACCGGGCACACATCGCGGCCGCGGCTCGCCGCGCCATCGAGCTGGGGGGCGTGGACGTGCTGTTCAACAACGCCGGCTATGGGCTGGCAGGGCCGCTCGAGGGGACGAGCGACGAACAGCTGACGCAGGAAGTTGACACCAACCTGCTCGGTGTCATCCGGACCACCCAGGCATTTCTTCCCCACTTCCGCGAGAAGCGGGCTGGGCTCATCATCACCACCACCTCGATCGGCGGACTGGTCACCTTCCCATTCAACTCGGTGTATCACGCCACGAAATGGGCGCTCGAGGGGTGGAGCGAGAGCATGGCCTTCGAACTCGAGCCGTTCAATATCCAGATCAAGACCGTCTCGCCGGGCTTCATCACCACGGACTTCGCCACACGTTCCCTCGTGCTCACGTCTCACCCGGCGTACGTCACCCAAGTCCAGAAAGTCATGGCGGCGTTCAGCGATCCCGAGCGCGCGGCGCAGCACTCGAGCGCGGAGCAGATCGCGGAGGTCGTGCATGAGGCGGCAACTGATGGTAAGGACAAACTCCGTTACCTCGCCGGCAGCGACGCCAAAGCGGCGTATGCACAACGACTCGCGGTTGGGGCCGAGGCGTTTCGGAAGGGAATTCGCGCGAGGTTTCTCGGATAGGTCAAGCCGGCAGCGATGCACGCGTGTGCTGGCGAGCGGACCGGCCGGCGTTCCGGCGGGTCTGGAGATCAGGTCTTAGTTCGCCGCGGAATTCCGCATTTCTTCGGCCTCGGCACACTTCAGCCACTGCTGCATGCGGGTACGGAAGCGTTCGATGCGCCGCCAATCGGGGCAGTAGTCGGCAGCAATCTCGCGTCCGTCCACCTCGGTGCTGACGGCCCACCCACCGTCGCTGTCCGGCCGGACGCGTATCAGGGCATCGTGGCGGCCGAACGGTACTGTGAGGTCGAGTGGGGCATCAGACATCATGATGTCTCTCCTGTCTCGACCTATTCAGAACTCATGCCACTACGATGGCTACGTCGGTGGTGAAGTCCGTGGAGGCTCGCAGTATCACTTTCCGCAAGTGTGCATCGCGCCGGTCAGCTGGGGTTGAGAGGTTCCACTTCAGTTGTTGCTGTCCCGTCGCCAGAATTCGTTACGTCAACGTTGCAGGCCGGGCGCACTCTAGGATGAGAGGTGCGTATGGCCCAACATGGTCCGACTGAAGACTCCGAAATTCTGAACGACGCTGAAGAACGCGATGTCGCCCACGACGATGGCGTCGAGGACGAAGAGACCGACGAAGAAGCGGAAGCAGAAGCCGAGGAAGAAGACGACGAGTCGCCCGGGCGACTGTAGGCTCAACGAGGAGGCTTGCTGGTGGGTTTCGAGGGGCTCACCAGTAAGACTCATCCCCCTCCATCAGGAGCCGGCCCGCTTCGGGAAGCACATGGAATTTTCGGCCCAGCGGCTGTCCGATCCATGCCGTGGTTTGGGGTTGCGTGTGGAACGTGTCTCGGCATATTGTTTCCGCACCCCGCGTCCACCTCTTCCGAAGGAGCCCCCTGTGGCCCGCAACACCGCGCTGACCGGCCCGGTCTTCCTGTTGTTCGTCTTTGCCTGGCACGTCGCGCAGCCACTTGCCGGCCAGTCTCAGGG
>JACCSI010000306.1 GCA_013813075.1 Acidobacteriota bacterium
CCTCGTGCGCGCCGATTCGGTCTGCTCCGTCCACACCGATGGACTCGTCGGCGCGGCGTTCATCCAGATCAGTCCCGGCAGTGACACCGCCTCCATCGTGTCGGCCGGCCAGACGCTGCAAGGCCGCGACATGATCGAGTTTTCGGATTTGATCCAGGAGGGACGCGACACCTTCCGCACCGTCACGCAGGAAGTGATGGATCTGAAAGGCGACGTCTCGGAGGCCATCGTTGCCGCCACCGCCGCGACGCGCACCGTCGATGCCGTCATCCTCGAAACCGGCACCGAGGTCCGGGCGATGATGAAAACCGGGACCGGCGCCATCGAGGAGGTGAAGCGGGTCATGACCGACGCACGCGGTATCGTCGCCGACATCAAAGCCGGCCAGGGCACAATCGGTCGGCTCGTCACCGACGATGCGTTGTATCTGCGAATCACCGGCCTTGCGGGCGAAGCGGAGAAGACCATGGCCAACCTGCAGGCAGTCACCGACCGCGCCCGCACGACGTTTGACAGCGTCACGGCGCGCGACGGCACCGCCCAGCAGATGCTCCGCACCATCCAGGGCACCATGGTGGAAGCCCAGGAGGTGATGTCCGACTTATCGGAGGGGACCGAGGCGCTGAAGCGGAACATCCTCTTCCGCGGCTTCTTCCGCGAGCGCGGCTTTTTCGATCTCGATGCCATCACACCGGACGCCTACCTCTCTGGCGCCCTCGAGGGTGATGATCGCATTGCGCTGCGCGTCTGGATCGACGCGCCTGGCCTCTTTTCGCGCGCCGCAGACGGCGTGGAGCAGCTGAGCGAGCCAGGCAAACGCCGGATCGAGTCGTCAATGGCCGATCTGGTGCAGTATCCGCGTGACAGTCCCCTCGTGGTCGAAGGCTACGCCGCGGCTGCCGAGGGCGACACCGCCCATCTCGTGTCGGCGGGGCGCGCGGCCCTGGTCCGCGAGTATCTCCTCAAGCGGTTTCGGCGGACAGCGACGCTGACTGGGGCCATGGCGTTGGGGAGCCAGGCGTCCGGCAGCCCCAGCAACGATCAGCGCTGGTCGGGGGTGGCGCTTGCCATTTTTGTGGACAAGACCGCGTTGAAACGTTGAACCGTCAAGCGGAGTCGCCCCCATCCTGTCAACGCGTCCGGCCGTCGGCACCAGCAGAGTCTCGCCCGGTGTTGCTGGCCCCCGCGATGAACACCAGTCGAGATCGGCGGTCGGCTACAAGGCACCGAACGGGCAGTTGATCAGCGTGCTCGTGTCGGACAAGGCCACCGGCCGCTGGCGCCCTATTTGGCGTGGGTGATCTCGTCCAACTTGGCAAGCAGGGCCGCAAAACCGCACTGTTCGGGGTCGAACAATCCCCACTCGTTTTGAGGGCGTTGCGGTATTCGGGGCGGCTTGTTCGAAGCCTGCGGCCGCGAACCGCGACGTTTCGTCGCCACCTGCGTCTCGACAACGCTGATCGGTTCTTCGTGCCGTGCCCGGTCGCGCCCGGTTCGTTCGACGCGGCGCTGATCGAGGTCAAGGCGGAGTGATTCGATCAGCTCGACCCACGCGTGCCGCGGCGGCTGTGAAGCCGCCGCTGGCGCGATGGCGCTGTCGGCGGACACTGCAGCAGCACTGCCGCCGAAAAACCCCGGATCGATGTCCGCCGCTGTGTCATCCGTGGAGACAATTGGTGGCGCGGCGGCGACGGCCGGCTCCTTGGTGGTGGCTGCAGGGACCACCGGCGCGCGGACAATCCCGGGCGGAGCGGCTGGGAAAGCCCTCGACTCGAGCGGGTTAACGAGTTCTGGACTGATTTCGTCTGTGGCGCGGGGTGAATTCCATACCTGGGCGAACGCCGGGGCCACGGCCGTGATGGCCATCATGCTCACCGCGTCGTTTGCCCACTCGTCGAGCGAGAGGTCGTACACCGCCGGTTCCTGCGTCTGCGAGACATCGAGTTCGGCGAGCACAACCGAGATCGACTGGTCGTCGCGCCGCGGCATCGCGTCGCGGTGCCGTTCTGGTAAAGGCCAGTAGATCTCGGCCTCCATCTCCAGCTGCGATTGCGGCAGTGGCATGGGCGTTGACGCGGAGGCCGCGACTCGGGCTCGCTGCGCGGCTTCGTCGGCCGCCGTCGCCATCTCCGCGATGCGCGCTATTTCCGCAATCTCGGCGATCTCGGCAATGCGCGCGGCCTCTTCGATTTCGGCAATGCGAGCTGCCTCCTCGATCCCCGCCAGCCGCGCTCCTTCGACTGCCACCGCCATCTGTGCGGCCGCCGCCCGCTCGCCGATTTTGGCAATGCGCGCGGCCTCGGCGGCGGCAACGGCGCGTTGTCTCTTGACGAACTCCGCAGTGCGGGCTGCCTCCTCGATTTCCAGCAGCCGCGCTCTCTCCGCGGCCTCCGCAATGCGGGCTACCTGTTCGATCTTCTCGAGTCGCGCTCTCTCCGCAGCCGCGGCGA
>JACCSI010000314.1 GCA_013813075.1 Acidobacteriota bacterium
AAGCGCCTTCGGACAGTCGACCTGAGCTTCTTGTTGCGCCACCTTCGGATCCCGCACCTGCTCTGTTGGCGCGAGCGGACGAAGCTCCTTCAGACCGGCGTTCAGCGACACCTCCGCCGCCGCCTGAACCCGATCTTCTGGCGGTCGCGCGTCTGTGCACGGACTTTGCGCTGGCGGGGAACGCCGACGAGGTGCAGCCACTGTTGCTGCAGGCCTCGACACTTCTCAACGCCACAGGCCTCATCGTCTGGTTGTGGGACGCCTCGGCCGCGGAATTGAGACCGGCACTCGTGCACGGATACTCACAGCAGGTGATTGCGCAATTGCCAGGGCTGCCGCGCGACGCGGACAACGCGACTGCTCTCGCATTCCGATCGGCTGAACCATGCACTATTGCTGCCACGGAACATGTCAGCGGCGCGCTTGTGACGCCGCTGCTCACGGCCGCCGGGTGTGCAGGTGTCCTGGCCATCGAACTGCGGCGCCAAAGTGAACAGACGAATGCGACGCGCGCCGTGGCCACGATTCTCGCTGCGCTACTGGCGCAAATGACCGCGCACGCTGGACCGGCCGAAGCGGAAAGGCTCGCCGTCGCAACCGTTGAACACCACCTCCCCGGTGGCGGGGCCGGCGAAGGTGCGACCGGCTGGGCGCTGCGTGACTAGGCCGGCTCGATCCACACGGCTTTGCCATCGCTTCTGATTTCAACGTCGAAGTTCGTTCCGGAGAATTCGTGCCAGATCTCCGGCAGCCCGATGTCGCTTGGGCGAATGCTCTTTTCGATGCGCGGCGCTTCGGCCGACGGCGCGAAGCTGGGTGCGAACTTTTTCAGGGCTTGCGCCACCGCTTCAGGGACCGCATTCTCCCCGATCTCGATCTCCAACTCCTCCACAACACCATCGGGACGGATGTCGGCCTCCACGATCCGGTTACCGATCAGGCCCTTGACTTCGAAGCGCACTGTCTCTCCGTCGCTCAGCGTCACTGACGCGTCGACCTGTGGATGGTTGATGCCACCGGCGAATCTCGAACAGTGCTGTTGACTTGCCCCGGCGGCGGCGATACGTTGCGCCATGGCAGCATCGACCGATCGCTCGGGCAACATCAGCCGTCGCGGGCTGCTCGTCGGTGCGGGCGCGGGCGCGGCAGCGCTTCTTCTCAATCCGCGAGGTGGCGGAGCGCAGCCGACCTCTAATCGCACAGTGATCTTCTCAAACACCACCGTCGTCAACATTGACGTGGTGCAGCACGACGTGGCGCTGGCGGTTGCAGCCGACCGCATCGTGGCGATCGGCCCCACCGATCAGGTCGTGAAGAAGTATCCCCAGGCCGAGATCTACGAAGGACGCGGAAAGGCGCTGGTCGCGGGATTGATCAACTGTCACGCCCATCTCGCGGCGACCCTTGCTCGTGGTTTCAACGAGGACTTCGGCTTCCCGAACTCCGCGCGCCTTGCCATTCAGCCGAACAGCCTTCTTCAAGGGGAGGAGGCCACGCTGATGGTCAGCGTCGGCGCGTTGGAAGCGATACGCACCGGTACCACCACGATTGTCGAGAACTCCGCCGGCATCGCCCGTCACGCCGCAGCATTGGCGCAGACAGGCCTGCGCTGCGTCTTCGCCGAGTCCATTCGCGATAGCGAGAATGTTGCCGGCCCGATGTCCCCGGAGGGCCTCGCCAAGAGTGACGCCCCGAGGTTCTCGTCCAAGCTGCGGGACGAGGGCATGCAGCGCATCAACGACTTGTTCAGCACGTGGCACGGCACCGATCGCGGACGCATCAGCGTGTTCCCGGCCGCGGCGCTTGCTGAGACCTCATCGCCCGAGTTGCTGCGGGCGATTCGCGCCTTTGCGGAAAAACACGACCTCGGATACACGATTCATCTGTCGCAGAGCCGCGCCGAAGTGGATTTCATGATGCGGCACCATGATATGAGCCCGCCGGTGTTTCTCAACCGGCACGGCTTCCTTGGCCCGCGGTTGTTCGCCGCGCACTGCCGCTACGTGGACGATGCGGATATCGCGATCCTTGCCAAGTCCGGCACGATTGTTTCGCACCAGGCGGCGATGGCCGCGAACCGCGGCGTCATCCCCCCTATTCCTGCGCTACGTGAGGCCGGCTGCCCGATCGCGAACGGCACCGACAACAACACCAATGACTTGTTCGAGGTCATGCGGATCGCCCTGCTGACAGAACGCATCCGCCGCAATGACGTATTCCCCGGCGTGCGCCCTCAACCGGAAGACGTGCTGGAAGACGCCACGCAAGGCGGCGCGCGAGCGGTTCAACAGGCGCAACTTCTTGGCTCGCTCGAGGTCGGCAAGAAAGCCGACATCCTTGTCGTCGACATGCAACGCGCCCACCTCGTGCCGGCGGGCCGCTTCGTGTCCGCCTGGATTCACAATGGTCAGCCCTCCGACATCGAGTCGGTCATGATCGACGGTCAGTTCGTCATGCGGGACCGCAAGGTGTTGACGATGGACGAAGGCGGGATTATCGCGGAGGCCGATAAGGTTGGGCGGCGGATTTGGACA
>JACCSI010000321.1 GCA_013813075.1 Acidobacteriota bacterium
GGTCGGGGCCCCCCGGTCAGCGATGGCCTCGACCAGCTCGCGGACGTCGCGTCTGGTGATGGTTGACACCGGGCGCCCTTTCCAGTGAGGCAGGATCTCGTTGTCGATGATCCGCTGATCCTCGCGCCACGACCTTTTTTTCGGCTTTGCATGCCGGGCGATGTAGTCTTCGCACAGGTGGTCGATGGAGGCGCGTTGCTGGCGCTCCGTGGCGAGGCGGGCCACCTCGCGTTCACGCTGGGGGTCCTGGCCGTCGTCGACCGTGACCAGTGCCTTCCGCGCCCGGGTGCGCGCCTCGGCCAGTCCGATACCCGGGTACTCGCCGAGGCGGAGGCGCCGTTGCTGTCCTGCGACTCGATAGCGCATCGACCAGATCTTCGCGCCGCTCGACTGCACCA
Organism: Acidobacteriota bacterium; assembly: GCA_013813075.1. Taxonomy (GTDB): domain Bacteria; phylum Acidobacteriota; class Vicinamibacteria; order Vicinamibacterales; family UBA2999; genus JACCSI01. The sequence continues at coordinate 399 of JACCSI010000321.1, forward strand.
GGAGTTCCAGGCCTTTGACCTTACTGTCGCGCACCGTGTAGCGATCAACCTCCGGTCTGTGCGTGGCGATGTCGCGGTCGGTCTGGAGTAATTTGCGGCGTGCTGGGGTAGCCATCGGTATCAGCGATCCTCGTTAGGGTCACACTGGGGTCACAGCGCGACGAAACTTGACGAAAACGACTGAACGCCATTGTACGCGAATTTTGGGCGTAAATACGAGGGTTTTGCGGTTACAGTGCTTTCAGACAATTTCAGCAAATTGCCCCGGGCGGTGAGCGCGTATCATGTGGCTCGACGGGGGCTCCAGGAGGGGGGATGATGCGGCTGACGTTGGTACTTGTGCTTGCGCTCGGCACCGAAGCGGCGGCGCAGGGCGTGCTCGTCGAACGGCTCTCATGGGACGAGGCCCGACCGCTACTCACCGCGGAGGCTGTCGTCCTCGTGGCGGTCGGCGCCCAGTCCAAGGAACACGGACGTCACCTGCCGCTCAACAACGACTGGCTGATGGCGGAATACCTCAAAGGACGCGTCGTCGCCGCCGTGCCGGTGGTGGCCTATCCGACGATTAATTACCATTTCTACCCCGCATTCAGGCCGTTCCCCGGTTCCACGACGCTCGAGCAGAACACCGCGCGCGACATGGTGGCGGACGTGATCCGGAGCGTCGCGCTGCACGGTCCCCGCAAGTTCTACGTGCTCAACACCGGCGTCTCGACCATCGCGCCGCTCAAGGCCACGCAAGCGCTGCTGCGGCTCGAGGGGATCGAGATGCGGTTCACCGATATTCTCGCGGTCGCCGGCGACGTCGAGAAGCGTCTGTCGAAACAACAAGAAGGGACGCATGCCGACGAAACCGAGACCTCTGCGATGCTGTATATCGCGCCCGACGTGGTCAGGATGCCCCGAGCGGTGCGGGACTATCGGCGATTGCGCGACCAGTGGCCGCACGTCGGCGGCTCGGGCGAACACGCCGCAACCGGTGTGTACGGAGATCCGACGCTCGCCACTCGTGAGAAGGGCGAAGCCATTGTCGAGGCGATGGTGAAGGGGATCCTTCAGGAGGTCGAGGCGCTGCGCCGCGCGTCCCCGCCGGCACCGTAACGCGAGTTGACGAGCTCGGAACGATACAGACGGAGAACATATGCACCGCTTCCGCGCCTCGAGAGCTGATCTCATCTGCGGCCGCTCGGTGATTTGCGCCGCCACGCTCGCCACCATCGTCGCGGTGGCTCACCTGCACGGTACGCAGCCGGCCGGCCCATTCGAGGTCGTCCTTGCCGGTGGACGCGTGATGGACCCCGCGTCCGGTCTTGATGGCGTCAGGCACATCGGCATCCGCGACCGGCAGATTGCCGCCGTCAGCACGGCTCCCCTGACCGGCGTCACGACCATCGACGTGTCGGGGCTGGTGGTGTCCCCAGGCTTTATCGATCCCCATGCCCACGCGCAAAGCCTGGAGGGTAATCGCTTTCAGGCGCGCGATGGTGTGACCACGGCGCTCGAGCTCGAGAGCGGCGCGATGCCGATGAACGACTGGTATCAGTCGCGAGAGGGGCAGGCGCTGCTGAATTACGGCGCCACGGTCGGACACATCTCGTCGCGTATTGCCGTGATGCACGCCAAGGAACGTTGGAGTGAGATCAGCGCGATGCGCCAGGACACATCCGACCCGCGTCCGGACTGGACGCATAAGAAGGCGACGCCCGCACAAATCGACGCGATGATCGGGCATCTCGAGCGCGGGCTCGTCGCCGGCGCCCTGGGCGTCGGCATGGGACCGGCCTACACGCCGGGCGCCAGCCGCGAGGAACTGCTTCGCGTCTTCGAGCTGGCGGCGCGCCGCAAGGTGCTGGCGTTCATTCACATGCGGTCGGCCGGCGAGGTCGAGCCTGGCGGCAGCATCGACGCGCTGCAGGAGGTGCTCGCCAACGTGGCCGCCACCGGCGCGTCCGTGCACATCGTGCACATCACGAGCATGGGACTCGGGCAGACGCCGCGGCTGTTGAGCATGATCGACGGCGCGCGCGCGAGAGGGCTTGACGTGACAACCGAGCTGTATCCGTACACGGCTGCCTCGACGTACCTGCAGTCCGCACTCTTCGAACCTGGATGGCAGGGGCGGTTCGGCATCAGCTTCAAGGATGTGCAGTGGGCGGCGACCGGCGAGCGATTGACTGAAGAGACGTTTACGCGCTACCGCGCGCGCGGCGGCTTCGTCGTCATCCACATGATTCCCGAGGAGGCGCTGCGCGCGGCGCTTACGCACCCGACGGTGATGGTCGGCAGCGACGGCGTGCCGCTGACCAATGGCGGCGGGCATCCGCGCGGGGTAGGGACGTATGCACGCGTGCTGGGCCGCTACGTTCGTGAGGAGAAGGTCATCGACCTGATGACGGCGCTGCGCAAGATCAGCTTGATGCCGGCACAGCGGCTGGAGTTATTCGTGCCGGCGATGCGTCGCAAGGGTCGCATTGCGGTCGGGATGGACGCCGATCTGACCGTGTTCGACCCCGCGCGCGTCATCGACCGCGCCACCTTCGACAAGCCGGCGCAGTTTTCCGAAGGCATCCGCCACGTACTCGTCGGCGGCACGTTCGTGGTCCGCGACGAGCAGCTCGTCCCGCAGGTCGCACCCGGTCGGCCGATTCGCACGCAACCCTAAGCATTTCACTGCAGCTGGTGCCCTGCGCGAGGGCGTGCCCTCATCGCCTTCCTGCTCCATGCTTCGTGCGTAAAGCCGTCTAGCCCGAGGAAACGCATCCACGGGGTGGAGCGCGTTCTCTCTACGCCTGTCGAGCGGCGCTGATGGCGATCCAGTACAACCCCGAGGCCAACTGGTATTGGC
>JACCSI010000336.1 GCA_013813075.1 Acidobacteriota bacterium
CATCGGAATATGGGCTGCGTTCCCACAGGTTGTAGAACTCGAGCGGCGTGGTCCCCTTCACCCCGGCAAGCGGATGTGGGAATCGTGGCGTCCAGGCCGGCCGGGGCCGCTCGGACGGTTCATCGTCGATGCCCTGATAGCGGCCGGTATCGTAGGTGCGTTCCCAGACCTCATGACGGTCGCGGTCAACCGGATTGTCGGCGACAAACGCTTCGACCTCCGGTACCAGCCTCGTCGTGTAGGCGGTCGACGTCGACCAGGCGTTCGAATCGCCAAACCACGTCACAGCGGTAGCCGCTTTGCCGGCCATCATGACTGTGCTGCGCGGCTTCATCGACAGCGTGACCACGCGAGCGGTTGGCGACGCTGCCCGGAGCCGGTCCGCGAGAGTCGGGGCACGTAGGCGAGAGGTGCTGTGACCGACCCTGTCTGCGCGTCCCCCTCCATACGAGAGGCTCGTGACGCCGGGGTCATCCGTGCAGGATGCACGGCGGCGCTCCGAGCGCTGCCACCACTCGTTCATGATGATGCCGTGCGTTGGCGGAAATGTACCGGTGCCGATTGTGGCGTGGCCGGCGCAGGTCACCGTGTTGAGGTACGGGTAAAACGCTTGATCGAAGACCGCGCCTTCGGTCGTGAGTCGCTTCAGGCCCGCGCTCCAGAGACTGGAATACCGATCGAGATACTCGAAACGCATCTGGTCAACGACCACGATCACCAGCAGCCTCGGGGGCGACGTGGTCCCCGCGGCGGACTGTGGGCTGTGCTCGCTGGCGACACCGTGGAAGCGACTGAGGGGCTGCCCCCACAACAGCAGCACGCACAGGCCGGCCAACCCGACGCGTGTCATTGTTTCAACTCGAACACCACTTCGCCCCCAATGACTGTCAGCAGCGATCGCGTGGACAGAATTTCTCTGGGCTCAACGGTCAAGACGTTCTTGTCGAGCAGCACCATGTCCGCGAGCTTGCCGACCTCGAGCGAACCGAGTTCGTTTTCCAGGTGTGAGGCGTATGCGGCGTTCCAGGTAAACGACTTCAGCGCCTCGTCACGCGACATCCGTTCGTTCGGCATCCAGCCGCCCGGTGGATTGCCGCTCGGGTCCTGCCGCGTAATCGCCGCATAGAAGCCGAGCATCGGGTTCGGCTCCTCGACGGGGAAGTCGGATCCGTTGGCGAGAACCACTCCGGTCTTCATCAGCCGCTGCCATAGATAGGCACCTTCTTCAGTACGGTCCGCGCCGATGCGCGACGGCACCCACGGCATGTCGGACGTGGCGTGCGTCGCCTGCATCGACGCGATCACGTTCAGCCGGGCAAAGCGCGTCACCTCCGCGGCATCGAGAATTTGGGCGTGCTCATTCCGCATCCGCAGGTTGCGGGCGCCGGGCACCTCGCCCTGGACACGTTCGAACACGTCCATGGCGACGCGATTGCCGCGATCGCCAATCGCATGGATGCAGGTCTGGAATCCCGCCCGCGACGCCGCCAGCGTCTGCGCGTAAATCTCCTCCGGAGACGTCGTCATCAACCCGGTCGTGCCGGGCTCGTCACTGTACGGTTCGAGCAGCGCCGCACCGCGTGACCCCAGGGCACCGTCAGCGCCGATCTTGATCGCCCGTACCGAAAGGTGATGGTCGCCATAGTTGATGGTCGGGCCCTTCTTGAATTCGGGTTCGAGCATCGAGATCGGACCACGGAGCATGACGTAGAGCCGGGTCTTCAGTTGTCCGGCGTCGATCAGTCGCTTATAGGCTGCGACCGTCCGCGGGGTCGTGCCGGCGTCGTGCACCGCCGTAAGCCCAAGCTTTCGCGTCTCCGCGTCGGCGAGCAGAATCTGCTCGTCGAGTTGCTCGTCGGAGACGTCCGGAATCTTCGAGCCAACGAGGTCCTGGGCGCTGTCGATCAAGACCCCGGCGGGGTCCCCCGCTGGGTCGCGGATTAATCGGCCGCCCGCGGGGTCGGGTGTGGCCTTGGTGACACCGGCCGCTTCCAGCGCTGCTTTGTTGACCAGCGCGGCGTGCCCATCGACACGGGTCAGATACACGGGATTGTTGGGCGCGGCCTCCGTCAGCTTCTGATGCGTCGGCCACTCCTTGGCCGGCCAGTCGTTCTGGTCCCAACTGCGTCCTTGGATCCATTCACCAGGCCGCGCGGTTGCGGCCCGGGCACGGACCAGATCGACAATCTGCTCGTAGCTGGTCGTGCCGCGTAATCGGAGGAACTGAAGGCTGGCACCCAGTGTGGTGAAGTGGCCGTGGGCGTCCTGTAATCCCGGAACGAGCGTCGCCCCTTGAGCGTCGATGACGCGTGTGTCG
>JACCSI010000340.1 GCA_013813075.1 Acidobacteriota bacterium
GGTCAATTTTTATCCCGGCTTCGTGCAGCGCCCGCAGGACGCCCGCGTGGTACGCGCCATCGGCGCCGGTGCCCGCCAACACGAGTGCGGTCCGGCGTTCTGGCGAGTACTGAGCCGTCATTACTCGTCGTGGATGGTCACGAGCTTGAGGATCTCGAACCGGCGTGTACCGGCCGGCGTGGCGACCACGACGTGATCGCCCTCTTCTTTGTTGAGAATGGCCCGGCCGATTGGCGATGACGTGGAAATCAGACCCTTTTCGGCGTCCGCATCTTCAGGCATCACAAGTTGGTAGACCCGCTCGTGATCCTTCTCCTGCAGGGTGACCGTCGATCCGAACCCCGCCTTGCCGTGCGGAATGCGTTCCATGTTCATCAACGCCACTTCGTTCATGCGCCGCTTGATCATCGCAATGCGGGCGTTGACGAAGGTCTGCCGCTCTTTCGCAGCCTGATACTCGGCGTTCTCGCGGAGGTCCCCCAGCTCGCGGGCGCGCTGAATCTCCTTCGGGAGCTCCATCTTCAACTCGCGCTCGAGTGCGGCGACTTCTTCTTCGAAACGCTTGAGTAGTTTCTCTTTCATCGTGGCAAACGCCGAAAGTGTACCACAGCAACTGTTAAGCTGACCGTCGTGCCCGACATCACAAGCCGTCAGCACCCCCTCGTCAAAATCTTCAAAGCGGCGGCGGGCAACGACCACGGGCGTGCGCTGCTCGATGGCTGGCATTTGTTGCGTGAGGCGGTCGACGCCGGGATCGCGATCGAGACGGTGCTCGTGGCCGGACGGCCCACGGACGATGACGCGGTCTTGCTCGACCGCGTCGCCCGGGATAGCCAGGTGCTGTCCGTTTCGACGGCGGTGATGGACGCCGCGTCACCCGTACGCACACCCGCCGGCGTGGTGGCGCTGGCCAGGCGGCGGTCATGGACACTGCAAGATCTGCTGTCACCCCAACCCGCACTCGTCGTGGTGGCCGTCGACATCCAGGACCCCGGCAACACCGGTGCGATCATTCGCTCCGCGGAAGCGGGTGCGGCGACCGGTGTGGTCCTCGCAGGGGCATCTGCCGACGCCTGGAACTGGAAAGCGCTGCGTGCCGCGATGGGCAGCACCTTCAGAGTGCCGGTTCTGCAGCAACCCGATGCGTTGGCGGCGACAGCTTCCCTGCGCACGGCCGGGATCCGCCTACTGGCCACGATTCCGCGCGACGGCGCGTCGATGTATGACCTGAATTTTCGCGCGCCGACCGCACTGTTGTTGGGCGGCGAAGGCGCGGGCCTCAGTCTCGACCTGATCGAGAGCGCAGACGATTGGCTATCGATTCCAATGGCCGGATCAGTCGAGTCGCTGAACGTCGCAGTGGCCGCCGGCGTGCTCGTCTACGAGGCGCAACGGCAGCGCACGGGCGCATAGGGCGCGGCCAGGCGTGCATCACGACCGAAGCACGCGCTACCATCCCCGGCATGGCTTCCCTCTTCGACGAGCCTGAAATCCCGCCAGACCCGCGCACGGTGCCCCTCGCCGAGCGCATGCGACCCAAGACGCTCGACGAAGTCGAGGGCCAGGACGAACTCATTGGCCCGGGCCGGCCGTTGCGCGAAGCAATCGAGCGCGATCTGCTGCAATCCATCATCTTGTGGGGTCCGCCCGGCACCGGCAAGACGACCCTCGCACGATTGATTGCTGACCTGACGAGCGCCGACTTCCTCGCCTTCAGCGCCGTCCTGGCCGGGATCAAAGAAGTCAAAGACGTCATGGCGGCGGCACAGGATCGCCGGCGCCGGCACGGGCGCCGGACGATCGTGTTCATCGACGAGATTCATCGCTTCAACAAGGCGCAGCAGGATGCATTTCTGCCGCGCGTCGAAGCCGGCGATATCATCCTGATTGGCGCGACGACAGAGAATCCGTCATTCGAGGTCAACGCCGCGTTGCTGTCGCGATCGAAGGTGTTCGTCCTGAAGGGCCTCGACGACGAGGCGATTCTTCGCGTCCTGCGTCGCGCCCTGACCGACGCTGACCGCGGCTTGGGCAAAGAGGCACCTGAGGCGACCGCGGCTGCGCTCGCGATGATCGCAAACTACGCCAATGGCGACGCGCGCGTGGCGCTGAATCTGCTGCAGTTGGCGGTGGCCACCGCGCCGCAGCCAGCGGGCCGGCCGCAGATCGACGTGCCATTACTGGAACGCACGTTTCAGCAGAAGACGCTCCTCTACGACAAGGGCGGCGAGGAGCACTTCAACATCATCTCGGCGCTGCACAAGTCGATGCGGAATTCCGATCCTGATGCCGCGGTCTATTGGCTCGCACGAATGATCGAGGCTGGCGAAGACCCGATGTATGTCGCGCGCCGCCTGGTGCGCTTTGCGTCGGAAGACGTCGGCAACGCCGACCCGCACGCGCTGGTAGTCGCCGTTGCTGCCAAGGACGCCGTGCACTTCATCGGATTGCCCGAAGGCAACACCGCCCTGGCGCAAGCGGCGATCTACCTCGCGACCGCGCCCAAGAGCAATGCCATCTATGCGGCATATAACGCCGCTGCCGACGCGGCCCAACGAGACGCTGCGTCGCCAGTGCCGTTGCATTTACGTAACGCCTCGACGAAGTTGATGAAGCAACTCGACTACGGCAAGGGCTACCGTTACGCACATGACGAGAGCGAGGCCGTGGCCGACATGGACTGCCTGCCCGAGAACCTGCAGGGCCGGACGTTCTATGAGCCCACGGAGCGCGGATTCGAAAAAGAGATCAAGCGGCGGCTGAACGGCTGGGCGGAAATCAAGAAGCGCCGCCGCGAGTAACGGTGCGTTGATACCTTAGATTCGTTCGAAATTCTTTTCGACTTCTCTCCGCGTCAGCCGCAGCATCACTGGCCGTCCATGTGGGCAGACGGTGGAGTACGCCGTGGCGCGCAGCTCTTCGAGGATGTGTCGCATTTTCTCCACCGTCAGTGGATAGTTGGCCTTCACCGCCGCGTGGCATGCCATGGTTGCGGCAATGCGCTTCAGCGCTTCGTGCACGTCGATGCCGCGGTCCAGTCCTTCGAGATCCTGCGCCAGCGCGCGGACCGCGGTTTCGCACGCCTCGCGCGGCAGCAACGCCGGGAGGGCGGTGAGCTTGACGGTGTCGCCGCCGAACTCGTCAAGCTCGAATCCGAAACGTGCCAGCGCGTCGCTGCGGCCGACCAGGGCCTCGCGCTCTGCCGGCGGCAGATCAAGCA
>JACCSI010000344.1 GCA_013813075.1 Acidobacteriota bacterium
CGATCTGCACCTTTTCCTGTTCGGTGTAGCCGGCCAGTTGCAGCACTTCCATGCGGTCGCGCAGCGCCTGCGGAATGGTGTGCAGCACGTTGGCGGTGCAGATGAACATGACGTTCGAGAGGTCGTAGTCGACGTCGAGGTAGTGATCCATGAACGCGTTGTTCTGTTCGGGATCGAGCACTTCGAGCAGCGCCGCCGACGGATCGCCGCGGAAATCCATCGACATCTTGTCGACTTCATCGAGCAGAAACACCGGATTCTGCGTGCCGGCTTTCTTCATCGACTGGATGATCTGTCCGGGGAACGCGCCGATATAGGTGCGACGGTGGCCGCGGATTTCTGCTTCATCGCGCACACCGCCAAGCGACAGGCGCACGAACTTGCGGTTCATGGCGCGCGCAATCGACTTGGCCAACGACGTCTTGCCGACACCCGGCGGCCCGACAAACGTCAGAATCGTCGCCTTCGGCTTGCGGACCAGGGCGCGCACCGCCAGGAACTCGAGGATGCGTTCCTTGATCTTGTCGAGGCCGTAATGGTCTTCGTTGAGGATGGCTTCGGCGTTCTTGAGGTCGCGGCTTTCTTTTGTCTTCTTGTGCCACGGCACGGCGATGAGCCAGTCGAGGTAGTTGCGCGAGACCGTGGCTTCGGCCGACATCGGCGGCATCGCTTCGAGGCGACGCAGCTCCTGGATGGCCTTCTCTTCGACGTCCTTGGGCATCCGCGACTGTTCGATTTTTTTCTTGAGGTCGTCGACTTCGTTGCCCTTTTCGTCCTTGCGGCCCAGTTCTTTCTGAATCGCCTTCATCTTCTCGTTGAGGTAGTACTCCTTCTGCGCCTTTTCCATCTGCTTTTTCACGCGAGACTGGATACGGCGATCGACTTGGAGCTTGTCGACCTCGGCTTCGAGAATGGCGGCGATGCGGTTGAGACGTTCGAGGGGGGAGTTGATTTCGAGCAGGTTCTGCTTTTCGTCCACTCCGACCAGCAGGTGCGCCGCGATGGTGTCGGCGAGCTTTCCGGGTCGTCAACCTTGACCGCGGCAATCATCGCGTCGTAGTGCAGGTTGTTCGACAGCTTGACGTACTGCTCGAACAGCGCCACCACCTTGCTCATCGTCTGTTCGACGTCGCCAGCGGTTTCTTTCTGCCGCGTCAGCACCTTGACCACGACGCGGTGGAATCCCTTGTCGTCCTTCCATTCGATGACGCGTGCCCGGTCGACGCCCTCGACCAGCACCTTGATGTTGCCGTCGGGCAGCTTGAGGCTCTGCACCACATTGGCCACGCAGCCCATGGTAAAGACGTCCTCGGCGCCCGGGTCGTCGATCGCGGCATCATGCTGGGCCGCCAGGAAGATCCGCTTGTCCTTCGCCAACGCATGCTCGAGTGCGCGAATCGACGAGGGCCGTCCAATCACGAACGGCATCATCATGTGCGGAAAGACGACGACGTCACGGAGCGGAACGATAGGGAGGGTTTCGTAGACTTCGACCATAATTTGGAAACTTATGATGGGGCGGGACTAACGTCGCGCCCGACAAGCGGTCTGCGCCAACTCCCGCCCTGCTGGCGGGTTGCGGTCGGTTTGGCTGGCCATGCCAGAAGCGCGGGAATCAGCCGCGGACTGCACTAGCCGGCCTTTTCAATGACTTCCAGTCCGGTACTCTTGCTCACGACCATCTCGCGAGTGATGACGAACTCCCGAGCCTTCTTCTGTCCGGGCAGCTGATACATCAAGTCGAGCATCAGGTCTTCGATGATCATGCGAAGACCGCGCGCGCCGATCTTGCGATCGAGCGCCATCTCCGCAATCGCCTCGAGCGAGTCGTCGGTAAAGCGCAGCTTGGCGTTCTCGTACTCGAACAGCTTCTGATACTGCCGCGTGATGGCATTGCGCGGCTGCGTCAAAATCTGCACCAGCGCCGGCTTGTCGAGTTCGTGCAGCGTCCCCACGACCGGCAAGCGGCCGACGAACTCGGGAATCAGGCCGAACTTGATCAAGTCCTGCGGCTCGATCTGCTCGAGGATGAGGCCGAGGTCCTTGCCCTTCTGTGACTTGATGTCCGCCTTGAAGCCCAGCGTCTTCTTGCCCACGCGTCGCTCGATCGCCTTGTCCAACCCGACAAATGCACCGCCGCAGATGAACAGGATGTTCGTCGTGTCGATCTGGAAGAATTCCTGGTGCGGATGCTTGCGCCCGCCCTGCGGCGGCACGTTGGCGACCGTCCCCTCGAGGATCTTCAACAGCGCCTGCTGTACGCCTTCGCCCGAGACGTCGCGAGTAATCGACGGGTTCTCGTCTTTGCGCCCAATCTTGTCGATTTCGTCGATGTAGACGATGCCCTGCTGGCACTTCTCGATGTCGCCGCCGGCCGCTTGCAGCAACTTGAGAATGATGTTTTCCACATCTTCGCCGACGTACCCCGCTTCGGTGAGCGTCGTGGCATCGACGATCGTGAAGGGCACCGAGAGCAGCTTGGCGAGCGTCTGCGCGAGCAGCGTCTTGCCAGTGCCGGTCGGGCCAATCAACAGAATGTTCGATTTGGTCAGCTCGATGTCGTTGCGGCTGCGCGGCTGCTTTTGAATTTCGAGCCGCTTGTAGTGGTTGTAGACCGCGACGGCAAGCTTCTTCTTCGTGAGCTCCTGGCCGATGACGTACTCGTCGAGAAACTTCTTGATCTCCGGGGGAGTGGGGAGCGAGGTCCGGACCCCGCGGCTTTCGAAGCGGTTGTCGTCAGCGATGATGTCGTTGCAGACCTCGACACACTCGTCGCAGATGAACACGGTCGGGCCCGCAATCAGCTTCCTGACGTCGTTCTGATCTTTGTTGCAGAACGAACAGCGCAGAATTTCTCCGCTGTCTCCGGTCTTCTTGACCATTCGCCTTTTAATCTCCCGGTCGTTCTAGGTTACACCCGATTCCGCACGACGTCGACCCTGCGGGCCGGTGCAAGACCGGTCAGCACCGGCCTCGCGTTCAACCCGTTCCCCGGGTCATGCACGCTTGCGGATGACGTCATCGATGATGCCGTATTCCTTACCTTGCTCGGCGGACATGATGTAGTCGCGCTCCGTATCCGATTGAATGCGCTTGACGTCCTGACCGGTGTGCTGGACGAGGAGCTCGTTGATGCGTACGCGCATCCGCAGAATCTCTTTGGCGGCCAGATCGATATCGGTGGCCTGCCCGCCCAGACCAGACAGCCAGGGCTGATGGATCAGGATGCGCGAGTTGGGCAGCGAGTAGCGCTTGCCTTTGGTGCCGGCGGCCAACAAGACCGCCGTGATCGAGGCCGCCTGGCCGATGCAGGTGGTCTGCACGTCCGGCCGCACGAACTGCATCGTGTCGTAGATGGCAAAGCCCGCCGTAATCGAGCCGCCCGGGCTGTTGATATAGAGCAGGATGTCCTTGTCCGGATCCTCGGCCTCGAGAAACAGCATCTGCGCGATCACGAGATTGGCGATCCCATCGTCGATGGGGGTGCCGATGAAGACGATGTTGTCCTTCAGCAGGCGGGAAAAAATGTCGTACGCACGTTCGCCACGGTTCGTCTGTTCGACAACCATCGGGACGAGCTGGTTATGGGCAGCGCTCATCTTGGAACTCATTATTCATTTATGTAGTGTCGGGTATATCCGGGAACTGGACTGCGGAAGGGCTGAACCTTCACCAGTGTAACCTCCCTTTGCTACTTATCGGACAAGCTGGCCGTTTCGCAAGACCCGGTGTGCAGGTTTTCGACCCCAGGCGTTTGCCGATTACAAATCTGTTAGTGGGGTTGCCTGCCGTTAGTCGATGATGCGTGCCCTCGAGAGGACGTGGGCAAGCGACTTCTCGCGTCGCAGGCCGGCAGCCAAACGTGCCAGGGCGCCTTCCTCCTCGAGACGGGATCGGACAGCGGCCACAGTCAGCCCCGACCGCGACGAGTACTTCTCGAGTTCCCCATCGATATCCAACTCGTTGGCCTCAATCTGCTCGCGCCGCGCCACTTCATCCAGCACCAGCGCCGATGCCACAGCGTCGGTCGCCGGTTCGCGCTGCGCCTCGCGGAAGGCGGCCCAATCGATATTCGTCGTGCGCGGGTCGATGCGCTGTTCCGTCAGCCGACGCGCGAATTCCTCGACGCGACGGTCGATTTCGCGATCGACCAGCGACGCCGGTACCGGGAACGGCACCCGTTCGGCGAGTTTCTTCAGGAGGTCTGCGCGCACCTGGCGCTCCGACGCTTCCCGGGCTTCCGCTTCGAGGTCCACCCGGACCCGCGCCGTGAGTGCGTCGAGATTTTCGAACTCGCCCATGTCCTTGGCAAACTCGTCGTCGATCGTCGGCAGGACGCGCTTGCGAATGTCGTGCACGCTGACCCGATAATCCACGTCCGTGCCCGCCAATTCGGACACGGAGTAGTCGTCGGGAAAGCGAAGCCGGAACGACTTCGTCGTGCCGGAGGCCAGGCCGGCCAACTCCGCATCGAAGCCGGGAGGATTTGCGGTCGCACCGATTTCCACCGGCACTCGCTCGTGCTTGCTTTTCTCGCCGGGCTTGCCATCTTTGTCGTAGCCCTGGCGCTCGATGTCGACGACGACCGTGTGACCGTCGCCGACGACCCCTTCTTCAACCGGTTCGAACCGCGCGGCACGTTCGCGCAGTTGATCGATCGATTGGTGGACGGCGCTGTCTTCGATGTTGACGGCGGCGCGACGGGCCTCAATGGTGCTGAAGTCGCCTGGGTCAAACTCGGGGACGACGTCGAACTCTGCCTTGAAGGTTAGCGCCTGGCCTTCTTCAAGCTTGATGTCGTGAATCTCGGGCGTGTCGACCGGTTCGACGCCGCGCTCGGCGAGCGCGTCTTCTACCGCGTGTTCAACGAGGTGATGCGCGACGTCCTGCATGATCTGGCTCTTGAAGCGCTGACGGACGACCTTGGGCGGCACCTTTCCGGGACGGAATCCCGGCAACCGAGCCTGCTTGCCGTAGCGCGTGGCAATGCGGGAGATCTCCGCGTCGACGACATCGGAGGGGATCTCGACCATCAGATTCTTGCGGGTTTCGTTGACGTCGACGAGTTCGGTTTTCATGTGGATACGTACGGTCCGTGAGTTCGCCTTCAAGGTGGTGCCGGCCGAGGCCGGCGTCCTTCTTGACGTTGCCTGGGAAGGCTGGTGCGAAAGGGGGGAGTCGAACCCCCAAAGCCTTTCGGCTACCGGATCCTAAGTCCGGCGCGTCTGCCAGTTCCGCCACTCTCGCAGCATGAAGTCGATCGATTAAGCGTAGCACCCCGACGACGCCTTGATCCAGCAGGCGCCACCTGTCCGGCGGGCGCGGCAGCGGCAGCCGCAGCGGCGTGCAAGCCGTCAATCTCGCGGCGGCAGATTGGTCACGAGGAGCTCCTCGATGACGCCACGGGCGCTGGCGCGCGAGTTGATCGCGCGCCGCGCCGGCACGCGCCAGCACTTCATCCCGGCACGCCGCATCGCGCGGGTGTCGTACAGGCGGACCACGCTCTCGGCCGTCGAGTTACTCAATAGAATGCGCGCGCCGTGTGTCGCCAAGGTCATGACCGTGTCAGACAACCGTTGCTGGTCGGCGTGTGCGAACCCGCGGACGGTGTACGACCTGAAGTTCGAGGTCACGCTGAGCGGCGCGTACGGGGGATCGAGATAGACGAAGTCACCCTTGCCCACGCCCGCGAGGGAGTGCTCGAACGGGGCGTGACCAATGTGCACTGCTCCCGACGACAGCGCGGTCGCGGCGTTGCGCATCCGAGCGTCGTTGACGATAGCCGGGCGGTCGTAACTCCCAGCCGGGACATTGAATTGCCCGCGCGCGTTGACGCGGAACAGGCCGTTGTACCCGGTGCGATTCAGATAGACCAGCATCGCGGCCAGCCCGACC
>JACCSI010000361.1 GCA_013813075.1 Acidobacteriota bacterium
GCCCGATCGGCCCACCAAGGCAATCGTCGCAAGCGATCCATGACGCCGCGCCCGCGCAGATGTAGCGTGCGGGCGTTGCGGTGTGCGGGCCGTCGACCGACTTCACAATCGAGCGGCCCTGTGCCCAGGTGAACTCTCGCGCCTCTGCCCACTCCGGATTGTCGTCTTCAATTCGCGCGCCGCCGACCACGTCGTGCAGCCGCATCAGTCGCGATCGCACTGCTGCCGAGCGACCCGCGATACGCACCCACAGCGTCCCGTGGGTATCGAAGTCGAGCGCCTCGCAGTCGAACCGTGTCGCCTCGATTGACCGTGCCGTTGAGGCCGCGGCTGCGGCGCTGCCGCACGTCACTTTCAAGGTCGCGCGTGCTTCCGGCAACGGAAAAACTTTGAAAGTGACCTCGGCGATGACACCAAAGCGGCCGGCGCTGCCGACCAGGGCGTGGTGCAGCAGGAAGCCGGCAGCGTTCTTGACGACTTTGCCGCCGCTGCGAATGACGGTGCCCTCGCCGTCCACGACCCGAGCGCCGATCAGGAAGTCTCGCACGCCGCCGTAGCGGTACCGTCCGGAACCGCTGAGGCCAGTGGCGACTGTTCCGCCAATGGTGGCGCCCGCATCGACGAGCGGCGGATCAAAAGGCAGGTATTGCGCGTGCGCGCGGAGCGCCTGTTCGATGTCGCGCAGCGGCGTCCCAGCCCACGCGGTGAGCACGCACTCCGCCGGTGAGTACTCGGTGATGCCGCGCAGCTTCGAGAGACCAATGGTGGTGCCGGCGGCCTGCGCCGGCGATTTCGTGCCACCCGCGCGCACGACGAGCGAGTCGTGGCCGCGGACCGCGTCCTGTATCTCCGCCAACGTTGCGGCATCGACGGTCATACCCGTGAAATGACCCCAGCGCGTTCGAGCGGATGCATTCCATACCCGCCACCAGTTGGGGATGACGTGCCAAGCATCTTGCCCCGATTGGCGATGTTCTTGGGGTCGATCGACGCGTGGAGGCGGTGCATGAATGCCATGTCATCCGCCGAATACATTTCCCCGAGGAATTCCCTTTTCTCGAGGCCGACGCCGTGCTCGCCGGTTATGGAACCACCGAGTCGAATGCACAACCGAAGAATGTCGGCGGCAAGCCGCTCCGCCCGTTCCAGTGCCCCGGGTTCGCGGCCATCGAACAGGATGAGCGGGTGGAGATTTCCGTCGCCCGCATGAAAGACGTTGGCGACGCGGATGCCCTGCGACGACGAAAGCTCCTGAATGCACGCCAGCGCCTCGCCAAGGCGCGTGCGCGGTACGACGCCGTCTTGAACGATGAAGTCGGGACTGATGCGACCCACCGCGGAGAACGCGCATTTGCGGCCCTTCCAGATGCGCGCACGGTCGTCGGCATCGGCAGCCATGCGCGTGCTGGTGGCGCCCGAGGCTTCGATCACGCCCATCAGCAGGGCGAACTCCGCCGCCACTTCGTCGGCGTCGCCCTCGAGCTCGATCAGCAGAATGGCGGCCGCCCCCGAGGGGTAGCCAGCGTCCACCGCTGCCTCGGCCGCGTCGATGGCCAGCCGGTCCATGATCTCCATCGCCCCAGGCAGCAATCCCGCCGCGACGATCTGTGAAACCGCATCGCCGGCGCCTTGCAGTGACGCGTACCCCGCCAGGAGCGTTTGATAGGTCTCCGGGCGCGGCACCAGACGCAGGGTAATTTCGAGCGCGATGCCGAAGAGCCCTTCCGACCCGACGAACAACCCGGCGAGGTCTGGTCCGACATGTTCAACGCTGCTTCCGCCAAGCTCCACGACGGTGCCGTCGGGCAGCACCACCTTCAAACCAAGCACGTGGTTTGCGGTCATGCCATGTCGGAAACAGTGTGCGCCGCCGGAGTTGAATGCCACGTTGCCGCCGATGGTGCAGATCG
Organism: Acidobacteriota bacterium; assembly: GCA_013813075.1. GTDB lineage: Bacteria > Acidobacteriota > Vicinamibacteria > Vicinamibacterales > UBA2999 > JACCSI01. The sequence goes on from JACCSI010000361.1 coordinate 1,911, forward strand.
ACTGGCTGGACGGATCGGGCGCGTAATACAGGCCGTGCGGTGCGGCCGCCGTGGTGACGTCGAGATTGACGACGCCCGGTTCCACCACCGCGAGCCGCCTCACGGGGTCGAGCCGCACGATGCGATCTAATCGATTCAAGGCAATGACGATACCGTCGTCAACTGGCACGGCACCGCCGGACAGGCTGGTGCCACTGCCGCGCGCCATGAAGGGGACGGCCGCCGCGTGGCAGAGCCGTACGGCCTCCACCACTTCCTGCTGGGTCTCAGCCAGCACCACGGCGCGTGGCCGACCGCGCATCGTCGTCAGCCCGTCTGACTCGTATGGGGCCAACGCACCCGGGTGTGTCAGCAGGCGCGCCGCGGGAAAAATGCGCGCAAGCGCGCCAAGCAAGGCGTCGGGCTGCATCTGGTGCGAATCACTATAAGCTTAGCGCCGCATGCTGGCGTGTGGCGTCAGCGACTTCAGGCTACGGTAGCTTCGGCGGCGTCGGTGGGTTATGAACTGGACACAGATCTACGATCCCCTGGGCAACAGCGTTCTCTCCACCATTTGCGCGGCGCTTCCGATTGTTGTGCTTCTCGGCGGCCTGGCGTTTGGCCACCTCAAGGCCCACATCGCGGCATTGTGGGGTCTGGCGTCCGCCATGGCCGTCGCGATCGGCCTCTTCGGAATGCCGGTGACGCTCGCCGTCGCGACGGCGGGGTACGGCGCTGCCTATGGGCTGCTGCCGATCGGCTGGATTGTGCTCAACGTCATCTTTCTGTATCAGCTGACGTCGGACGCGGGTCTGTTTGCGACGCTGCGTCACAGCATCACGGCGGTCACCCGTGACCGGCGCCTGCAGTTACTGCTGGTCGCGTTCAGCTTCGGCGCCTTCTTCGAGGGCGCGTCGGGCTTTGGCACGCCGGTCGCGATTACAGGTGCGTTGCTGATTGGCCTTGGCTTCACGCCGCTGGCCGCGTCTGGACTCTCGCTCATCGCCAACACTGCGCCGGTGGCGTTTGGCGCCCTCGGCACTCCCATTATCGCGTTGCAAGGCGTGACGCAGCTCGATCTCTTCGACTTGTCGGCCATGGTCGGCCGGCAGCTGCCATTCTTTTCGGTACTCGTACCCTTCTGGCTGGTCTGGGCGTTTGCGGGCCGTCGCGGGATGGTGGGTGTCTGGCCGGCGGTTCTGGTCGCCGGAACCTCGTTTGCCACGGTGCAGTTTGTCGTCTCCAACTACCACGGTCCGTGGCTCGTGGACATCGTGGCAGCGATTGCCTCGATTGGCGCGGTCGTACTGTTCCTGCGGTTCTGGCAACCGCGTGACAGCTGGACGCCGAAGTGGGGCGTTGCAACGGCGGAGGAGAACGCCGCGTCGGCAAATAAGGCAGGCGCCGTGACCGCACCGCTGCGCGCCGACGTCATCCGCGCCTGGGTCCCATGGCTCATTCTGAGCGTCGTTGTTTTCATCTGGGGCGTGCCGCAGGTCCGAGCGTGGCTCGATGGCATTTCCGTCATTCGCATTCCCGTGCCAGAGCTTCATCTCAACGTGTTGCGCATGCCACCTGTGGTGGCCGCGCCCACACCGGAACCCGCCATTTTCAACATCAACTGGCTGTCGGCAACCGGCACCGGCATCTTCGTCGCCGCCATGATCGCCGGGCTGGTGATGGGACGTTCGCTGGGCGAGATGGCCGCCACCTACGGGCGCACGCTGAGGCTGGTGAGCACGTCGCTGTTGACG
>JACCSI010000398.1 GCA_013813075.1 Acidobacteriota bacterium
AATCGGCGCGTCAGCGACCGCCGCATCCGTGATCAGAAACGTGAGGTGCTCGGGCGTGTGTCACGGCGTGTGCGCGACGTCGATCCGGACGTTGCCGATCGTGATGCAATCGCCGCCGCGAATCAGCTGCTTCGCCGGCGTATGCGTACTTCCAGTCGGCGTCCCCCTCGTCGGAGAGCAGCAGCGTCGCGCCCGTCCGCGCGGCAAGCTCCCGGCTACCGGAGAGAAAATCCGCGTGGATGTGGGTTTCGGTGACGTGGGTGATCGCAAGGTTGTGAGCCGCCGCGCCGGTAATGTAGGTGTCAACGTCGCGATTGGGATCGATCACGATCGCCACGCCACACGCCGCGCACCCAATCAGATAAGTGGACTGCGCGAGCTGCGGCTCGAAAAACCGCTGCACGATCATCGTTTGCGCTTCAGGGTCTCTGCCGAGAGATTCCGCGCGGCTTCGCGCAGCGCTTTGCCCATGGGAGACTTGTCCCATCCGCTATCGCCGGTGTCGAAACTGCCCAGCGACGTCCAGATGTCGGCGCCCACGCCGACGTCGGTGTTGGCGCCTTCGACCTGAAACGTCTCGGTGACTTCACCGTCGGCACCCGTCAGCTCGACGTGCATTTTGACCTCGGCGCGCGTGCGCGACAGGCTGCCGCCAACGCTGCTGCCGAGACGCCCACCCAGACTGCCGGTCGACAGGCGATTGCTGCCGCGCGTTGTCGCGGCTTCGAGAATCGTGCCCGCAATAATCAGGTGCAACTCGTTCTGCTCGGCGAGCGTGGCGAGTTGTTTGGCTGACAACGGAAGCTTCGCCCCTTCGGGAATGTCGAGCAACACCGGCTGCACGCGCGTGTTGGTGATCATCTCGGCGCGCACCAGTTTGGCAAGCGCCGTGGCCGCCGTCTGCGTGCCGCCGTCAACGTTGGCGACATCAAACGGCAGGAGGCCGACACGCAGCCGATCCTGCGCCGACGCGTGTACGGGTGCGAGCAGTGCAAGAGCGACGAGCCAGGAACACATCAATTTCATACTGAAACCCGCCTGGCAGGCTGCGATTCAGCCCCTCGCCGTCGATGCCAGCGCGAAAGTAAATGTAGCTTAACGCAAGTTTTCAATCACGACCGGCGCGATCGGATCGGCCGGCGCAAAACCGAACACTGCACCGTAGAAGTAGAGCTCGGCCTCGAGGCTGCGGATGATGTTTTCTGCCCGGCGAAAGCCGTGCTGCTCGCCTTCGAACGGCACGTAGGCGACGGGCAACCCCTTGTCTCGCACCGCGTCGCGCATCATTTCAGCCTGATTGGGCGGCACCACCTTGTCTTCCAACCCCTGGAACAGGATGAGTGCCGCGGATAGCCGATCTGTGAAGTGAACCGGCGACCGCTGCCGGTACACCGCCTTGGCAGCGGGATAGGGGCCCACCAGCGACTCCAAATACCGCGACTCGAACTTGTGCGTGTCCTGCGCCAGCACTTCAATGTCGCTGATGCCGTAGTGGCTCGCGCCGGCGTGGAAAGTGTGATGGAAGGTCAGTGCCGCGAGCGTGGTGTAACCGCCGGCACTGCCGCCGCGAATCATCAGCCGATTCGGATCGGCTTTCCCCGCCGCCACCAGATGCTTGGCGGCGTTGACGCAGTCGGCCACGTCGACGATGCCCCATTGCCCGTTGAGTCGAGTGCGATACGCGCGCCCGTACCCCGTGCTGCCGCCGTAGTTGACGTCAACCACCGCAAAGCCGCGGCTGGTCCAGTATTGAATCCGCGCGTTGAGAATGTCGAGAGTGGCCGTGGTGGGGCCGCCGTGACTGATGACCAGCAACGGCGGGCGCTCAGCGGCGGGCGCGCGGTGCTCCGGATTGTGCGGTGGGTAGTAGAACGCGTGCACCGGCTGCCGGTTCGACTCGAACGTGATCGCCTCCGCCGCCGAGATCAATCCGGGATCGATGCGATCGCTCGAGGCGGATCGAATCACCTCCACCTCGTGGGTCGCCAGCGACATCCGAACGATTCCCAGCGACTCCGTCGCTGACCCACCAATGAAGAACAGATCGCGCGGCGTCGCGCGCACGCCGTCGGTGGGTTGAAGCGACAGATCGAATGGGTGGAAGTGATGCGGGTCGAGTTGCAGAACGCCAAGCTTCCAGCGGCCGCCCTGCGCATACGTGAGCGCGATACGATTGGCGTCGATGAAGGCATACGTGGTCTGGCTGAACGTCCACTGTGGCTTGCCAAACTCCGCATCCATGTCAAGAACGGCGTCGCCCGCTTCCCTCGAGCCCTCAGCCCGATAGAGATTCCACCAACCGGTGCGATCAGAGATGTAGAACAGCGTGCCGTCGGGCGACCATTCCGGCTGAAAAATTGACTCGCTTTGGCCGCCGGCCACCTTGGTGAGCGCGCCAAGGTCACCATCGTCGTTGACATCGGCGGCCCACAGCTCGGTGCCGTCCCACGGCATGTTTGGGTGGTTCCACTGCAGCCACGCCAGCCTGGAACCATCCGGGCTCAGGATCGGGTCGGAATAGAAATCAGCCCCTGCAACGAGCGGCACTACGCGCGACCCGACCGCGACGATCGAGTTGACCGCCTCGGCACTGTCGTTGCGGTGATCCTCCTGTACGCACACCAGACGGTGGCGAGCGCGATCGACCGTGGCGTCCGCGTAGAAGCAGCCGTCCTCGGTGAGCGGTTCCGGTGCGGCGCCGGGTGCCTGGCGATACAGCTTCTGATCGCTGTAATTCGAAAAATAGACCGTGCCCCGATCGACGGTGTAGGACGCGCCGCCGTACTCGTGCACGCGCGTGCGAACGTTGAAGCCGGCTGGGGTGACGTCGCCGATCGCCCCATCCGGGCTGCGCCGCACCACGACGAGGCGGCCACCTTCAGACGCGCGCCCTTCTGACCAGTACAGATCGTCGCCATCGAAGACGAGGTGGTCGAAGCGCAATGCCCCCGCGGTGACACGCGCGGCGGTCAGCGGCGATTTCCATGTGCCGTAGCCGGCGATCGTCATCAATAGCTCGTGGCCAAGGCCACGATCAACCGCACCAACGCGTCCAGATCGCGGCGGTCGATGATCTCGACCGGCGAATGCGAGTACCGCCCCGGCCACGACAAGCCGACATCCATCGCGCCACCTGCGCTGAAGGCGCCGGCGTCGGTGCCCCCGCTGGTGGTGCCGAGCTGTAACGGAATCTTTGCGGTGCGAGCGATGGCAGTGATGCGATCGACGATATGCGGGGGGACGATCGTACGGCTGTCGAGCACCCGCAGCACGGCCCCGGCGCCGAGGCGGGCGCCGGCGAGTCGCTGGATATCAACCGGGGTATCCGTTGACACGAACGTGTCGACGGCAAACGCGGTGTCGGGCTTCATTGTCGTCGCCAGGAACGCCGCGCCCGCAAGCCCGGTCTCTTCTTCGACGGTCCACGCAAACGTGACCTGGTTGGTCACCGTCTTCGGGTCGAGCTGCTGCAGGACCAGCAGCAGCGCCGCGGACCCGGCGCGATCGTCCATCGATCGGCCAGTGGCGCGCGGCCCGGCCAGTGGCGCAAACGTCTTGCGCACGGTCAGGCTGTCCCCCACCGCCACCCCCAGGGCGGTCGTCTCGGGGGCGCTGGTGGTGCCGAAGTACAGGTACAACGAGTTGGCTGCCGGCTGCGATTCCTTCGCGGTGGTGTAGCCCGGTCGCGGCGCCAGGACCGCGTGCACAGGGCCCCTCGACGTCTGGACGACCACAGGGTGCGATTCGTAGACCGACAGATACATACCGCCGCGTGACCGCACCGCAGCCGTGCCATCGGCCGCAATGTTGGTGATGTCAAACCCGACTTCGTCGATGTGCGCCATGAACAGAAGCGGCTTGCCGCCGGCGCCGACCGTCACCGTCACGTTCCCCTTGCCGTCGACCTGCGGCGTGGCCCACGCCGGCAGCCGAGCCAGAATCTGCTCGCGCACGGCCGCTTCGTGTCCCGACACGCCATAGGTCTCGATCAACGCCCCGAGCGACTCAAACGCCGTCCTCCCCTTGGTTCCCACGACCCCTGGTGGCGCCCCTGACGGCGCGCCCGGGGGCAATCCGGCTGCAGGGTCGGTGGGCAGTCCCGGTTCGAGAGGCGCCAGCGCCGGAAGACCGACCGCCGCGGCCAGGCGATCGGCCAGCGCATCGACGTCTTTCGCATCCACGGTTTCAACCGGCGTCTGTGCAAAGAGCACCGGCACCATCAACGTCTGCACCGGCAGCCCCTTCCATTTTTCCGGCAGGTTGACGCCGCCATCGCGGACGATCGGTCCAGTCCGAAGCTCTCCGATGGCCCCTCGCGGATCGTCGCCGGGCTCTGTGGCCCCTCGCATCACCATCAGACGATCGGGTGTGTGCGTCTCGAGGAGACGCAGCAATCCGCGGTTGCCGTACTCGGCTTGCGTCACCCACGCCAGCGTCACGCTGCCAGTCGCGCCGCGCCCCGCACTGCGGCGAATCACCTCCGCCATTGCCAACGCCGCCGCCCGTCCGGCGGCAGCG
>JACCSI010000411.1 GCA_013813075.1 Acidobacteriota bacterium
ACGAGCACCTTCACGAGCGCGCGAGCTCGGGAGCCGCGCTCATTAAACGCGAGTAGGCCTCCGCAGTGCGATGTAAATAGGCCTGGCGGCTGTATTTCTCTGCTGCGAGCTCCGCCGCGGCGCGCGACAACCGTGCTCGCTCTTCCGGACGATCAATCAAGTCAGCGACCGCCGCGGCAAGCGCCTCCGCATCGGGCTCGACTAGCCGAGACACCGCCGGCGACAAGACTTGAGTGTGGGTCAACAAGTTCGTGGCGACGATCGGTTTGCCGGAGCGCAGATACGAATAAATCTTTAGCGGAGTGTTGGTGCCGCGAATGCGCGGCGACACCAGCAGGTCGCACGCCTCCACGAACGCCGGAATTTCGCGCGCCGGCTGCTGGCCGGTGAAGGTGATGATGCGCGACGCCCCCACCACGTCGGCCCGGTGGCGCGCGGCCTCGACCTGCGCCGGTTCGCCGCCCACGACCAGGAACCGCGCGTGCGGATGTGACGGCACCAGCCGTGCCGCAGCATCAATCAGCAACTCGAGGCCTTGATAGGCCTCGAAGGTCCCGGTGTAAAGCGCCAGCGGCGCCGTCGTCGGAATGTCCCACGTTTCGCGCACCTCCGCCGGAGACATGGATGGCGGGTCCTCGACATCGCCCCCCATGACGTTTTCGATCAGCAGCGCCCGGTCGCTCGCGCCCATTTTGGTGACCGTCTCCTGCAGTTCCTGGCAAATCGTGATCACGACGTCGGAGCCGTGCACCATCTGATCTTCGGCCCAGGTGAAGAGGCGGCGCAGGGCCGACGATCGGCTATATTTAAAGTTGCTGAGCTGCTGGGGCAGGCTCGAGTGCATGTCGTACAGGTGCGGAATCCGCAAGGCGCGCGCCAGCCACACCCCGATCAACCCCATCTCCTCGTGCGAGTGAATGGCGTCGTACTTGGTGGTCGCCAGCCGACGCGCAATCGTGAACAGCATTAGCCCGTCGAGGACGATCTTGGTCACCGACGGGCCGATGCGGACCGTGGTGACCCACGGCGGGCGCACGGCCCGGAAGATCCGTAGATTCCGCAACGGAACGTCGCGGCCAATCGGGTAGGTGACGAGGTCGACATGATGGCCAAGCTCGCCCAGGGCTTGGATGCGGTGATACTCGCTGAACGGTGTGCCGCGGGGCTCGAAAAACGGCTCCGGCGCCAACATCAAGATGCGCAGCGAACGCTGGGTAGTCGTGAACAATGACGCCTGTCTCGAGGCCGCACGTTGACGACCTGATACCCGCGGCACCAGGAACCGTCGCAGAAGAGTGAATTATATCTGACTGACCTGCTGGCGGTTACGCCCATTTGGGCAGGGGTGTAAAGTTCGGGCACGTGCCTCCGATAACACAGTCAGCCCGGTTTCTACCCCCGCGGCCCCATAAGACCATGAACCTGAAACGGCACATCGGTTATATCGCACTGCTGATCACGGTTGCCGCTACCGGCGCCTGCGAACGCGCCAAGAGCGCGAATCCCCTCAGTCCCGACGTCGCGGGACCCCTCCCCGGCGTGTCAATTAGCGCACCCAAGCCGCTCGAGCCATCGGTCGGCCAGGCGGTGATCAATGACGGGAAGCCGCAGACGCTGCTCATCGAAAATGCCGGCACGTCGGGTCAACGCGAATTGTGGCTGCAAGTGGAAGTGGCATCCGATGCCGGATTCCAGCAGTTGATGCACCACGCCGCCCGCGTTACGCTCGGGGGCAACGGACGCACGACCTATCGACTGCCGGAGCCTCTCGGTGCGGGCTATACATATTACTGGCGCGCGCGCGCCATGGACGGCGCCAACACCGGCCCCTATTCCGCGGTTGCGCACTTCAGCGTCATCGATCCGGTAGTCATCGAGTCGCCGACGCCGCTCGAGCCCAATGGCACGCTGACGACCAACCGTCCGAACTTCGTCGTGCGAAACGGTGGCGTCACCGGTCCGGCCGGCAACGTGATTTACCGATTCGAAATCGGGACCTCGACCGATGCCCCGCCGGCGGCGGTCGTGACCGCGACCCCCGGTTCCAATGGCACCACGACGATTACGTTGGGCGACCTCCCGTATGCGCGCACGCTCTTCTGGCGTGTGTCGGCCACGGACGGATCGGCGCAGAGCGCGTTTTCGCAGATCCTGTCATTCCGTACCCCCGCTC
>JACCSI010000424.1 GCA_013813075.1 Acidobacteriota bacterium
CGTCGGGACAATTCGAAGGGCTCGGGCGGTACACCGCGGTGCAGTTTCCCGTCGCATTGGTTCTCGCCAGCTTTGCCGGCGATACGCGCCATCAGGTCTGGTTGACCGCCTCGGCAATGCTCTACGCGATTTGTATGGCGCTGTTCGTCACGGTGCATCCACTGTTTTAGAGGTCGGGCTCGGAGGAGCACCGTATACTGGGAAGATGCCTTCCGCGCCCGCCCCTGCACATACTCGCGCCCAGGTGGCCAACCCGCTCCGTCGCAACATCGCCATTGTCGCCCACGTCGATCATGGCAAGACCACGCTCGTCGACACCATGTTTCAGCAGGCGGGGGTCTTTCGCGCCAACGAGCGGGTGGCGGAACGCGCCATGGACAGCAACGAGCTGGAACGCGAACGTGGGATCACCATTCTCGCCAAGAACACCGCCGTCCATTACAAGGACATCATCATCAACATCGTGGATACGCCCGGCCACGCCGACTTCGGTGGGGAAGTCGAGCGCGTCTTGTCGATGGTCGATGGCGTCGTCCTGCTGGTCGACGCAGCTGAAGGCCCGCTGCCGCAAACGCGTTACGTATTGCGCAAGGCGTTCGAGCGCGGACTGCCGCCCATCGTTGTCATCAATAAGATCGACCGTGGCGACGCGCGGCCCAAAGAAGTGTTGAACGAGGTTTACGATCTCTTCATCGACCTCGACGCGACCGAAGAGCAGATTGAGTTCCCGGTGCTGTATACGAGCGGCCGCGCTGGGACGGCGTCGACCGACCTCGACGTGCCCGGCCTGAACCTGCAGCCGTTGTTTGATGCCATCGTCGAGCATGTGCCGCCACCGAAGGGCAATCCCGAGGCACCGTTTCAAATGCTGGTGTCGAATCTCGATTCCAGCGACTACCTGGGGCGCATTGCGATTGGCCGCATCTCCAACGGTCAGGTCAAACTGAACGATCCCGTTGTCGTGATCAAGCTCGATGGCTCGGGCCTCTCGACGCGAGTGACGAAGTTGTATGCGTTTGAAGGGTTGAAGCGCGTCGAAATTGAGTCGGCCGCCGCCGGCGACATCATCTGCCTGACAGGCATCGAAGACATCACCATCGGCGAAACCATTGCCGACCCCGAGCGCGGCGTGGCGATTCCGCCGATTGCGGTTGACGAGCCGACCGTGTCGATGATTTTCGGCGTCAACACCTCGCCGGTATGCGGGCGCGACGGCACCTACGTGACGTCACGCCATCTTCGCGAACGGCTCCAGAAAGAACTCCTCGGCAACGTCTCGGTGCGGATCGAAGACACCGACTCGCCGGAACAGGTGAAGGTGCTGGGCCGCGGCGAGCTGCAGCTGGCGATCCTGATCGAGATGATGCGGCGCGAGGGTTTCGAACTGCAGGTGTCACGTCCGGAGATCGTCACCAAGGACATCGACGGCGTGAAGATGGAGCCCATCGAAGAGCTCGTCATCGACGTCGCCGAAGAATTCCAGGGTGTGGTCATTGCCAACTGCGGCATACGCCGCGGGACGATGACCAAGATGGTCAACCACGGCAGCGGCCGCGTCCGCCTCGAATTCCGCATTCCAGCCCGGGGCCTCATCGGCTTTCGCTCCGTGTTTCTGACCGAAACCAAGGGCACCGGCATCATGAACCACCTGTTCTCCGGCTGGGAGCCGTGGCACGGCCCGATCGCGTCGCGCATGACCGGGGCACTGGTGGCCGACCGGACCGGCGTCGCCACTGCCTACGCCCTGGCCAACCTGCAGGAACGCGGCACGATGTTCATCGATCCGCAGATTGCGGTGTACGAAGGCATGATCGTCGGCGAGAACGCGCGCAAGGACGACATGGATGTCAACATCACCAAGGAAAAAAAGCAGACCAACATGCGCGCCTCGTCTGCTGACGAAGCGATCCGCCTCGTGCCACCGCACATCATGGGCCTGGAGCAGGCGATTGAGTTCATCAACGACGACGAGTTGGTCGAGGTGACCCCGAAGTCGATCCGCTTGCGTAAGCGCGTGTTGGAAGCCAACCGTCGTCCGAAGAAAGAGGACTAGGAACTCTGCGCATACGTGATCAGGGGAAGATGCCCAGCTCCGCGTAGGACCGCGCGACTTTGTGAATGGCGTTGAGAAATGCCGCGATTCGCAGATCGGGCACTCCCGGGTGCTGGGCCTTGGTCTCAAGCAGCTGGTGGTAAGCGGAGATCATCGTCTCTTCCAGGCCTGAATTGACCAGGTCCTCTTCGTCGGGGCCTTTCGCAATCTGCATCCGCTCCGCATCGGTGAACAGCTTGCCGGTGGCGGCCTCGATGGCCCGCAGCATGACCAGTTCGTTGGCCATCTCGTGACGCTTCGACATCCGTCCGAAGCGGACGTGCGACAGGTTCTTCACCCACTCGAAGTACGACACCGTGACGCCGCCGGCGTTGGCGTAGATATCCGGAATCACCAGGATGCCTTTTTGTCGGAAGATCGGATCGGCAGAGGGCGTGGTCGGCCCATTGGCTCCTTCGAGAATGATCTTCGCCCGCACGCGGGGCGCATTCTCCGCCGTGAAGACCCCTTCGAGCGCCGCGGGAATCAGCACGTCACATTCCATCTCCAGGGCCACGGCGGTGGAGGCGAGATTGGTGGCGCCCGGGAAATTCAGGATTGACCCGCTCTGCTTGCGGTGCCGGAACACGTCGTCTTCATTGAGCCCTGTCGCGTTTGTGATCGCACCTTCGCGCTCGGCGATGCCGACCAAAATCGCGCCGCCTTCGCGGCAGAACTTGGCCGCATGGTAGCCGACGTTGCCGAGCCCCTGGACGACGACGCGCTTGCCCTCCAGCCCGAGGCCCAGCCCGAGCCGTGCCATCTCTACGGGGTGGCTGCATGCCTCACGTAACGCGAAATAAAGACCGCGACCGGTGGCTTCCTTCCGCCCCCTGACGCCGCCCTGCGTCACCGGCTTGCCCGTCACGCAGCCCAGTGCGTCCAGTTGTCCCGGGTTGAGCGCCGAGTAGGTATCCACGATCCACGCCATCTCGCGTTCGCCGGTGCCGTAATCAGGGGCCGGGACGTCGATTCCCGGCCCAATGAAGGCTTTCTTCACGAGCTCGTGGGTGTACCGCCGGGTGACACGTTCGAGTTCGCCGACCGAATAGTGGTTCGGGTCGAGGCGAATGCCCCCCTTGCCGCCGCCGAACGGGACATCGACGATGGCGCACTTGTAAGTCATGAGCGCGGCCAGTGCCATGACCTCTTCCTCGTACACCTCGGGCGCGTAGCGAATACCGCCCTTCACCGGCGTTTTGTGATGGCTGTGCTCGACGCGCCACGCACGAATGACCTCGATCTGCCCGTTGTCCCGGCGAAGAGGAAAGTCGAACCGGTACACGCTGTTACATCCGCGAATTTGGTCGAGCAATCCGGGGGGATAGGCAGTGAAGGCCGCCGCCTGGTCGAAGTACTGGTTCACTTCCTCGAAAAAGTTCGCCTGCGCGGTCATGTGCAGATTAAACAACACTTACGAAGTCGTCGTGTCTGTTCCATCCCGGCACAGCGACGCTCAGGGCTTGGGTGCGCTTTATTAGACCATAAAGATCTTTAGTGTTCTTTTACGGTCTCCAAAGACATCCCTCATTCTATATGGGTCAATCACACGACGCGGGCACGACCCTTGCGAATGGCTCAGTCGGACCCTCGGCCTCTCACCGGAGACACACGTGCTGATGAACATCATGCCCTTCGCCGCCCGCGACCTCGCTATCGACTTGGGTACGGCCAACACCATCGTCTTCGCGGCCGGGCGGGGCATCGTCGTCGATGAGCCCTCCATCG
>JACCSI010000447.1 GCA_013813075.1 Acidobacteriota bacterium
GGCACCGTTGATCTGATCGTCAACGACATCAACCCCGACACCGTTGAGCAGTTTCGCGGTGACGGGTCGAAGCAGATCATCGCGGCCACTGGGACGGATTATGCGTACGTCGGGCTGAACCTGAAAGACCCGGCCCTGTCCGACGTGCGCGTGCGCCAGGCGATTGGGTATGCCATCGATCGCGACGCGATCGTCAAATACTTGCGCCGCGGTCTCGCGCAGCAGGCTGTGACGCTGGTGCCCCCGTCGTCCTGGGCATTTGCTGCCGACGCGTTCCAGTTCTCCCACGACCGTGCCCGCGCGCAGGCACTGCTCGACGAGGCCGGCTATCGCGACCCGGATGGCGCCGGCCCACTTCCCCGCCTCCGCTTTACGCTGAAGGTGTCCACCAACGAGTTCTATCGCCTTCAGGCGGCTGTTATTCAGCAGGATTTGCGCCAGGTCGGCATCGAGCTGGACGTGCGCAGTTACGAGTTCGCGACGTTATCCAAGGATGTCGCCAGCGGAAACTTCCAGATGACGACGCTGCAGTGGGTCGGCATTTCCGACCCGGACATGCTCCGTCGCGTGTTTCACTCGAAGCAGATGCCGCCGGTCGGTTTCAACCGTGGCTCCTATCGCAATGCGGAAGTGGATCGGTTGATTGATGAGGCGACGGCGGCGCCCGACGAAGCCACCCGAGGGCATCTTTACAAGCAGGTGCAGCACATCGTCGCGCAGGAGGCACCTTACATCAGTCTCTGGTACAAGACCAACGTCGCCGTCGCGCGACCAGGCCTGTCCGGGATCCGGCTGACTCCGTTGGCCGCATTTACGTTCTTGAAGGACGTATCCAGGGAACCGACGCCGCCACGCACGTCGAATCGCTAGCCCTTGATCTTGTCGAGCTCGGTTTTTGCTTCGGTCGCGAACGGCGAATCGGCATGCTGTTCGACGATTTGCGTCAGTGTCTTGCGCGCATCCTCGTGCTTACCCGCCAGTCGGTAGGCCCGTGCCAGTTCCAGCAACAGCGCTTCTTTCGGCAGGTTCGCGGCGGCCTTCTCGGAGAGTTCCTTGAAGCTGCCAATCGCCGCGTCGTATTGCGCCGCGCGCAACTGCGCCTCCGCTTTGCCCAGCCGCGCCATCTGCTGCAGCAGGCCCGAGCCATCAGCGATGACGCGGTCGTAGTGCTGCACGGCCTCGTCAAAGCGACCAAGGCCGACTTGAACCGCCGCGGCGTTGTAGCGCGCGGTCCGTCCCGCGTCGGTGGCCGGATAGGACTCCGCGGCCGCGATGAACTTGGGCAAGGCCGCTTCGAGTCGGGCCTTTTCCGTGGGGTAGGTGCCGGCCTGCTGCACCGGTGACGATGGCGAAGCGTTCCCGGACGGATCCGCCGGGGGGGCCACGGGCGTCACCCGCGCTTGCTGTACGACCATTGCCTCCGCCAGCAAGGCGCGCGCCTTGGTGTCGATGCCGTTGCGCCACGTGACATACCCGATACCCGCGGCCGCGACCAGTACGACGGCCGCAATCGTCATGATGAGCGTCCTCTGATTCTTTGCGCGCCACTGGTTGGCTTGCCCAATCGCCAGGGCCAGCTCGTTGTCTTTCAGATGGTGCCGCTCGGAAGTCTTCATGTCTGTGCCTTCTACGCCTTCTCTGTGTTCGGATGCTGGGAGGTGCGTTCTGTAAATGCTTTGGGTGAGGGATTGGTGAAGGGGTTGCGCCTAAGAGGACTCAAACCCAGTGCCCCGCTCACGAGCTCGCGGTCGGCTCACACGTATTGAGCACGCCGACAGCCGACTCAACGCGGATTCGGGGTCAATTCTCTCATATCTTCGGCGACAGGCTCGTCCCCGGCACCGCCGCGACGTCGGCAAGCTTTTCCCGGCTGGGCATATTTGCGCCACTTTTGCCATGTGCTGGACCCGAATGGGCTGCCCCTCTCCAGATCCTTAGCCACCCGCGGCGCGGCACAAGTCAGCGTGCCACTCTCAACACGCAGCGCCTGGATTTGACGAACGCCTGCGGCAACGCAACAATGTGCCGCACGCTCGACGCGCGGCGTGATGGTCTTCTCGCGCGGGCCGCGGTGCCGCTGACTCTCATGGATGACACTCACACGGCCGTCGTTGCGCGTATCCGGGAATTGCGCGCCCGCTTCGCAGAAGCTCACCGCGAAGGTATGGAAAGCCTGCTGGGTGGAGATCTGGATCAGTTTGGCGAAGCGATTCGTCGAGAGCGGGAGATTGTGGAAGAACAACAGCGTCTCCTCTTCGCGCACAAAGCGAATGGAAAGAGGCTCAACCAACCGTCGGGCACGCCCTCAGCATCCGCGGCCACAGCTACCAACAACGAGCGACGTTCGGGTGAACGTCGGCGACCGAAAGACTAGGCCCGCTCGATGCGCGCCGCGTGAGTGCGATTCGCGGGAGACCAGGGATGAAACTCATCTTCGGCGGTGTCGTCGCCGTAATTCTACTCGGTCTGTATGCATACTCGGTGTGGTTCGCGGTCGACGTCGTCAACTGCATCAACACCCCCGGTTGTATGCGTCTTACGGGGGCAAGTTTCAGTTCCGGATTCGCCAGTACGCTCAGCACCGTTGGTGGCCTGGTCTCCGCACTGGTGATCGCTGAACTCGCCATCACCAAGCCCGGCGAGGCCCCTGTTGCGCGAGCGCTCGAAATGACGCCGTCGCCGGCGACGAAAAATGCGCTGAAGGTCGTCACAGGAGCCTACCTGCTGGTGTGGGTTGCACTCGGCTTGACCGCATACGTCGTCGGCGGTATGTGGTACCCCGACGCGCTGAGGCCGCTGACGGACTTTGGACAAGCGTGGCTCGGGCTTGCGGTAGCTGCAGCCTACGCCTACTTCGGCATCAACGAACCTACCAGCGTCTGATCGGACCCCGGCCGGCTTTGGTGGCGTCACCACGGCACCATCACGAACAGTGCCCCACCCCGACGCGGCCTCGGATGTCGCATGGCGTGAGTGGTGCGCCTGCCGCGACTCGAACGCGGGAGCCCCGGTTCTCCTGCTGGAGCGTCGGCCTAATGTCGACGCGGGCCGGAAGGTCCGGGACCGTCCAGTTCAATCGTCCGGCGATGCGCTTGCCCTCTGATGACCGTCATCAACGCTGTCTTCCTCGGTTGCGCGGCCTCGGAGTGCCCTTCAGATGATCAATGGCGCGATTGCACGTCCAGAATGCCTCGTCCTCTTCTGCGGTCAGCTCCCTGATGTCTTTCGGCCAGCCAACTTTGGCGGCGGCGTCCGTGAGGATGATGACGGCTTCCGCGGTCGCTTCCGGATACTCGAGCTGTTCATGTTTCTGCCGTAGCTCTCCCTTTAGGCGCTCGACTTCACGCGTCAGGGTGGCGGCATGGTCCAACAGGTCAGCATCGTTTCGGTACCCACCCGCCCGCGCGGTGGCGGCCGCCTTCTCGTAGTCCCCTGCGTTATAAGTGGGCAGCGTCGGCATCTTCAGACCAGCCGTATCAAAACAAGTTGTCGTTCGCCCGCCACGCCGTCGCGGTGACTGACCGCCCCGCATGCGCGTGGCGAGGCGGAATATACGCGTCGCGGGTGCTGCGCTTCTAACCGGTCGCGTCGCTACTGGATTGGCCGCGTGATCCGTGCGCGTGTGGGCGCCCGCATGGGCGCTGGCTCATCAACGACTTTGGTATCCGCGGTGTCAATTGCCGATTCCATGCCACGAGCGAGCACACACCTTCTCGGCTCGCACGAGGATCTGATCCCACCTTTTCGAATTAGACAGTCTTGAAGATGAACTTTTCGACGACTTTCGGCTGCCAGTGCCGCACGACAACATGGCACCGACAAACCTGGGCGCCAACACGGGCCAGTGCGAGCGGCCTGCCGGTAGGGTTCACCGCCTGGGTGCGCGTGATCGCCGTCAACAGTTGCGGGCAGCAAAGTGCGCCAACCGATTTTCGGGTGCGATAGACGCCTGGAAGGCTGGAAATTGCGGATGAGGCAAGTTTTCGACCAGCCTTCAAGACGTCTCGCCCCGGTGGTCGAAGAGTTGGGTGCCGCGTAAGCGAGGACGGCCGCCAGCGGGCGACGACGGCAAGCCGGCGTCTGAGCATCCACAGCTAGCCGTGCGGGTGCCGCTCGAAACAAAGCGCCAATGTGCCCTACTCGCGCGACGCCTCGGGC
>JACCSI010000486.1 GCA_013813075.1 Acidobacteriota bacterium
ATCAACGAGAGCAGCCCCTGCGCGCGGTCGACCCACGCGCCCGTGAGCGCGATCCCTTCCATCAGCAGCGCGGCGCGATGGCCGTTGGTTCGCACGTGTGGGCTCAGGCGCTCGAAGTTCTGCAGCCGATAGAACTGCCCCGGATTGAAGTGGCGAGCGGCCGCTGGCGCCTTGACAATCACTTCGACAATCGTCGGCGTCAGCCTGACCACACGTTCGACGCGGGCGAGCAACTGCTCCTCCATCGTCGCGATCATGGCATCCCACTTCGCGTCGCGCGCGCTCTGGGTCGCCGGATCGAGCTGCGCGATTTCCTCTTCGAACAGCGTGACGACGTGGCCATAGCCATGCTTCGCAGACGCCATCGCCTTGACGACGTTGCCGTTATAACGGGGATGATTGTCTCCGTAGTAACTGACGAAGCGGCCGTCTTTCTGGTACGACGTGAAGAAGCCGTTGGCATCGGGCTCGAGCGCGAACGTGCCATCGTCGCCCTTCACGGCACGGAAGCCCTGGAAGAACTTCTGGCGGGTATCGAGCAGGAACGTGCCGGCATGCTCCTTCTCGTAAGTCACGTTCGGCACCGTTCCAGCCGCGATCAGGACCGTGCGGGCGGGGAGCTCCACACGTTCTGTCACGCCCTGGGCGTTCCTGCGCGTGAAGGCCATCGCCTTGACGTGGCCGAATTCATCGGGCAGCGCTTCGACCGGATCGAGATTTTCGGCGAAGGCAATCCCCTCTTCGAGCGCCTTGCTGACCTCTTCGTGATTCAGGCGATAGGCCGGAGAATCCTGCATGCGCTTGCGATACGCCAGCGTCACCCCGCCCCAGTGCCGCACCAGTGTGATGAAGTCCGGGGCTTCGCCCGCT
Organism: Acidobacteriota bacterium; assembly: GCA_013813075.1. Lineage (GTDB taxonomy): Bacteria > Acidobacteriota > Vicinamibacteria > Vicinamibacterales > UBA2999 > JACCSI01. Next base: position 871 of record JACCSI010000486.1, read on the forward strand.
GCTGCCGCCCGGACACGTTCGTCACGCACGGCCCGACCGTGCGACAGGAACTCGTCGAGAATCCCCTGCTCTTCCGGATCCATCGTGCCGCGCACCCTCGTCTCGCCAAGCTGACGGACGAGCGCTTCGTAGCGCTGCAAGGTCTTTTCAACCTGCAGCGGGTAATACGCGAGCAATTCCGTTGCGGTGTCGACGCCGGTCAAGCCGCCGCCAATAACGACCGCCGGCAACCGCGCCTGCAGGTTCGACAGCGCGTCGTCCTTGAAGGCGCCGGTCAGTTGCAGCGCCATCAGGAAGTCGCTGGCCTTGCGGATACCGCGGATCAGATTGTTGTTGATGTCGATAATCGTTGGACGGCCGGCGCCAGCGGCGATCGCCACGTGATCGATGCCGTAGGCCCACGCCTCTTCGATCGGCAAGGCGCCGCCGAACCTGATGCCGCCGAAGATGCGCAGATTCTCGCGTCGCGCCAGGGTCAGGTGGATGAGCGTCAGGAAGTTCTTGTCCCAGCGCACGGTGATGCCGTACTCGGAGACGCCGCCGAAGCCTTCGAGAACGCGCTCGTCGAGCGGGCGATAGATTTCCTTCGCGTCGTGAATGGGCCGCGGCGGTGCATTCGGCCCGCCGGTCCATTCTTCGGGCAACGGCTCGATTTTGAGTCCGTCGATCGCCACGACACCGAAGCCTTCGTTGACCAGGTAATGCGACAGCGTGTACCCCGCCGGGCCAAGGCCCACGACCAGCACATTGCGCCCGTTGTATGGCAGCGCGTACGGCCGCTTGAGGTTGAGCGGGTTCCAGCGCGTCAGCAAGCCGTAGATTTCAACGCCCCACGGCATGTTCAGCACGTCGGTGAGGACACCGGTTTCAATCTGCGGGATGTCGACGGGCTGCTGCTTCTGGTAGATGCACGCCTTCATGCAGTCGTTGCAAATGCGGTGACCGGTACCCGGGCACATCGGGTTGTCAATCACGACGATCGCGAGCGCACCCAGAGCATCGCCACGCTTGCGCAGCGTGTGCATTTCGGAGATCTTCTCGTCGAGCGGGCAGCCGGGCAATGGAATACCCAGCGCGTTGGACGTGACCGCGCCGGTCTTGTCACGGATGCCCTTCGAGCAGCTGTCCTTGTCGCGCTCGTGGCAGAGCACGCAATAGTGGATCTCGCTGAGGACCTCTCGCGTGCTGAAGCGAAGGTCGGTCAACTTGAAACCTTCGCGCCGGCGCAGCGTCTGTGCAGGGCCGACCATGGCTTCCGGCAACGCCTCGTTCGACCGCACCACCTGCACGAGATGCATCGGGTCGAGCGTCTCCGGAAACCGAAACACCACCCAGTGCTTGAAGCGTGGGTGGTGCACATGCGCGGCGCACCATCGCTTCAGCGCGTCGATTTCCGCGTTGAGCGCCTCTTTTTCGTCCTGGCTGCCGCTGACGCGAGCGGCGTCGTCGCGATCGAGCAGGTCGCATCCGGCGCGGGCCAGTGCCAACTCTCGCGCGCCGTCGTCTTCCAGCCCATCCGTTAAGCGCTCGACGTAGGCGTGATCGTCCGCGCTGGCATGGACGTGCGCACCGGCCTTCAGCAATGGCAGCGCACGGCGGCGGACGAAGTCGATCTTGAAACGAAAGAGGTCGTCGTAGACGCGCGTCTGGGCGACCATGGCGTCGACTTGCGGCCCGACGCTGAAGAGTCGCGTCAGGAAGCGGCTGACGTGCGGCGCCATCGCCACAATCAGGTTGGAACGGGCGACCGGACCGAGCGCCGTCGGCGCCAGCCGATGCGCCTCCCACTGAGCCCACAGGTCTGGCTCGGTGCGGCGCACGTCGTCGCAGTACAGTTGATAGAGGGAATGCAGCCTGGCCGGCTGATGCAGGTCGGCGAACGTAAAACCAGCGATGCCGAGCGCATCCTGCGCCAAGGGAACTGTCAACCCTTCTCGCCCTCCCACGACCACCCCACTTTTCACGGTACACGGTCGCTGCCCAACGAGTCAAACGATCGTTCAAATTTTGCCGGCATCAGCCCCCAGGGTCCGGGGGCACTCTCGCACCTTGGCACCCTACGTTAATGTGAACGTGTGACCATCAAGCTCAATGGCGAGCCGTTTGCTCTGCCACGCTCGATCACCGTTGCCGACCTCCTCGCCCAGTTGCAGATCGACAGCCGCCGCGTCGCCGTGGAACTCAACCTCGTCGTGCTTAAACGCGCGACCTTCGCCACGACTGTCGTCAGCGATGGTGACGAGGTCGAAATCGTCAATTTTGTCGGCGGAGGGTAGAAT
>JACCSI010000516.1 GCA_013813075.1 Acidobacteriota bacterium
CGTTGGCTCTGCGCGACAGTCCGGCAATGACCCCGACGATCGCGAGAGTCACGACACCCCAGCCGAGAAACAGGGTGCGCTCGCCCCAGATGCCTTGCGGCCCCGCGAGATTGTTGCCCACCAGCCATCGGCCAACGATCGTATGTTCGGAGGGCACGAGAAACGATCGCCAGTCGGCCGACAGCGCGGCCGCTTCCCCACCCTCACTGCTGCGACCGAGATACGGCGTCATCAGCGGCAGGAGGACAGCCACTGCGAACAGGCCACTCGCCAGCAACTGGACGGCGCGCGTTGTCGCGTCGCCGCGATGGCGGGTCGCCTGCAACCACATCGCCCAGGTTCCGAGTAGCAGCGCCAGCAGGAGCGCGAGGTACCACGACACCAGCGCCGTGAACACCGCGGGAATCCACCAGCGCGCGACATTGGCCCAGGTCGGAGACGACCACCAGCGCTCGAACGCCAGCAGCGACAGCGGCAGCCCCGCGTTCCACGTCAGGTTCAGGTGAGCGTTGTGGAGCAGCGTGAATGTGGAGAAGCCGTACGCGAGTCCTGCCACGAGCGACGCCGGGGTGTCCTGTGTCCACGCGTGCGCCAGCACGAACATGGCGTACGCGCTCAGCGCCGGCCCAGTCAATTGCAGCAGGTTGAACTCGAGAATCGCGTTGCCGGTCGCCCACCAGATCGGCGCGCCAATCACGCCCAGCGCCGCCATGTGGTCGGTATGCGCGAGCGCCTGGCGGGCGGGGTAGAACATGTTGGCGTCGAACAGGGAGCGTCCGGTCGACACGGCATGGCCAACCCAGGCCAGCACCCACGCCTGCACGCGGCCGTCTCCGGAGTGCAAGGCGCTGCCGAACGCGGAGAGATTGGTGAAGGGAGACAGCATCACCATGGCTCCCGCGAGCATGGCAATGGCCACGCTCACATGCATCCACGGTGACAGTGTCATCCCCTGGGTCATCCCCTGGGTCATCCCCTGGGTCGTGCCCTCGGCCGTCCCGTGAGTCGTCTGCTGGCCCTTCCTAACCTTTCGCGCGTCAATGTGAGAACTCAGTAGCCGGGCCCAAGAAGAACTGCGTTCATGAAGAGCAACATGGTGCCTTCAGAGAACGCGCGATAATTCGCGTCCTCGGCAAACGCAATGACGTGACCCTGGCCGAACGGCTGGTGCATCAGAAACGCCTTCTGCACGAGAATGTCCTGCGCCTCGGGCCAGACCAGGCCCGACGCGACCAGCCGATCTTTCCGGGCCCAGATCCCGACGTTGCGGCCGCTGTCCAACTTGAGCGGAGCAAACACGCGAGCGCCTTCGATCATCGCCTGCGCTTCGTCATCTTGACCGGCGCTCAGCCAGTGGTCGGTGTCGATGGTGATGCGAAGAATCGCGCCCGGCTGCGAAGCGGGTCGCTCGCGCTCGGGCTGGATCGCTTTGTCGTAATCGAAAGTCGCTGCGCTGGCCGCGGCGGCGCCGGATCCGCCAGAGGCACCGGACGCACCAGATCCGCCGGATCCGCTCGAGCCCCCAGTTCCGCTCGAACCACCAGCCCCCGCACTCGGGGGAATATCGGGACGTCCGTCCTTCAGCAACGGCGTTGTGCTCAGCAGCCCCACGTTGGCGCCCGTCGCCCATCGCGTGGCCTCGGCGAGCGTGATCAACGTGCCACCGCCCCGCAGCCAATCCTTCAATCGATTGACGACGGCATCGTTAATGGCGCCGGCATAGCTTCCAGACGGCAAGATCACGACGTCGAAATCCGAGAAATTCGCGCGCGCGAGCGACGATGTGCGAACTGCCGTCACGGATTGGCCGAATCGCCGCTCGAGCGTGTAGCGTGTCCAGCCGGCGGAGAGAGACGAGGTCGGCGCATCCCACGCCAGCAACACCCGTGGCGGTTTCAGGAACGCGGATTCGTTACTACCGAGCGAGATGCCGGACTCGACATAGGTCGTGTCGGTCGGCACGATCTCGGCACCGTGCCTGGACGCCAATGTCGTGAGTCGTGCATGTAGATCCGTGGGGTTCCCGGAGGCGCGGAATACCGCCGTGCCGATGGGGAAGCGGCGGCCGTTGAGCGTGAAGGCACCACCCACACTGTGCAGGCGCAGGCCCTGCCGCAGGGCGTCAACCGTGAGCGCCGCAGCGGCGGTGCCCCACGGCATCACGTACGCGACCTGCGACGGGGCGAAGGTGCGCGGCGGTGGCGCCGCGTCGTAGGCCATCGGCACCTGCGTCGTGCGCACCCCGACCGCAGTCGAGCTCGTGACCAGTTCCACGTCGTACAGCATTGGCAAGTTCCACGCGGTAATGTCGTAGATCTGATCTGCCTGGCGACGAGCGCGACGCTCTTCCTGCCGCTGGATAAATTCGGTCGGTTGCTCGGTGTCTGGGTCCAGCAGGTTACGTATCAACCGACCGCTGGCCTGTGCATGCGACACGATATAGGTGCCGGCAGGAACCTGGCGGCCGCCGATTGTGAAGGCCTCTTCGGCGCGGCGGACTTCTATGCCCTGCGTCGCCAGATTACGCGCGAGCTTGTCCGCCCTGGTCGGATCGTGGCCGGGAAGCAGCAGGTACTCACGGCTCGTGCTCTTCTCTCCTTCGGCAATCGCCGAGCGTCGATAGTCCAGGAACTCGCTTACCAGCCGCTCCCGGTTCTTCGCCGCCGTCATTGCCGTGACCAGCGCCGCGTTGGCGTGTTGCATCACGGCCTGCCGAAACGTCAGCACGGTGTTATCGTCGCGCGCGTACGACAGCGCGCGTGCCGACGCCTGCTCGTAGGTCATGCCGATCGAGCCCTGGAAGATCGGCCATGACTCGCCGTAGCCCGGATAGAACGAGTCATACACCTCGCGAATGAAATAGGGCCAGCCGCGCTGGTCGAAGCGCGCGCCGTTGGCGCGGCCAAACAGCTCGAACGCGGCGACCTGATTTTTCGTGATGTGCGGATTGAGCGGGTCGGCCGGCGGTGCAAAATAGTACGAGTTGTCGCCGCCCTGTTCGTGGAGGTCGACGGTGACGTGCGGCCAGAAGTCACGCGCCAGGAGAATGCGCCCGCGCGTTTCCGGCTGCGTCTGCGCAAACCAGTCGCGGTTCATATCGAACAAGTAGTGGTTCGAGCGGCCGCCCGGCCAGGGCTCGTCGTGCTCGGCGTTGTACGGCGTCGGATCCGGCGCCGCCGCGCGACCCTGAAGGTTCTGAAAGATGAACCGCGCCCGACCGTCCGGGTTTTGCATGGCATCGATCAACACCAGCGACTCGCGCAGCACCACGTCAACGTCGGCGTCGCCCTGTGTCGCCAGCAGGTGGTACGCCTCGAACAGCGCCGCGTCAGTGGAGGAGATCTCATTGCCATGCACGCCGTGCGAAAGCCATGTGACCACCGGCGCGTCTCTGACGAGGCGGTCGGCGTCCGCCTGCGAGAGGTTGCGGGGGTCCGCCAGGCGCTGCAAATCGCGCTTGACCTGATCGAGTTTCGCAATGCGCTCGGGGCTCCCGATGACCATCACCCACAGCGGCCGGTTTTCCCACGACTTGGCGTATTCGTAGAGACGCACGCGCGTCGGCGCCGCCTTGGCGAGGGCCGCCAGGTAGTCACCCACCTGATCAGGCGGCGTGATCTCCATGCCGGTGTCATGGCCAAGCACCTGCTGAATCGTGGGAATCGCCGGGTCGTATCTGGCACCTGGCCACATCGGCTCCGGTTGCCGCGCCGACACTGCCGCGGGCGCCGCACAGAGACCGACAATCAGAAGGAGAAGGCAGGCTTCAGCAGCACCGCGAAAAGGCAGTCGTGTGGTCATGGACACCGCAATGTTACCAAGACGCCGCCCACTCGGGTCGAGGCGACAGGGCGCCCCGCTCGTCCCTACCGCCCTGCGCGCGCTCTGGCCCGTTTCGCGTTCAACGCGCGGCGTCGAAGTGATTGACGATCGTTTGCGTCGCCCGCCCGATGCGATCTTCCGCCTCACCGTACGGCCCGGTGATGGCATTCGCAAAGAACGAGATGATGATGGGTCCCGAGCGGGCGAAGACGATGCCGACGTCATTGGCGAGCACCGGCGGAAAGTCACCAGTCTTGTGGGCAATCGGCACGTCGACGAAATGTGGGAGTCGGCGCGCGCCCGCTTGCTGCGCGCGCATCATGCGGACGATTTCTTCACCGGCGCTCGTCGACACGATCGTCTGACGCTGGATCGCCTCCAACATCCGCCCCGTCGCCCGCGGCGTCATCTCACCGAGCCAGTAGGCGCGATCGGTGTTGGTCTTGTCGTTGCGATTGACGCCCTGCGGCAATGCTCCGTACTTCGCAAACAGCTCGCCCGTGGTTTGCGTCAGGCGCAGACCCTCGCTGTAGCCGCTCTCGCGCAGCCACGCATTGACGCGATCGACGCCGCCGACCTTGGTAATCGCCAGGTCCGTCGCGGTGTTGTCGCTGGTGATGACCATCTGCATCAGCACGTCGCGAAGCGTCGGCTGCAGCCCGGCGTCGTGATACCTGAAAATGCCGGAACCGCCCCGAATATCCGCTTTGTGGATCGTCAGCCGCTCATCGAGTAACAGCGTCCCCTTTGCCGCCAATTGATAGGCGAGCACTAAGACCGGGAGCTTGATGACGCTGGCGCTGTTGAAGGTCTCGTCGGCGCGCACCGCCGCTTCATCACCCGTGGTGAGATGTTTGACCCACACCCCCGCCCGACCCGGAAACTGGGCCAGACTCGCGTCCACAATTTGCTGCAATGCCGAGATTTGCTGTGTTGCCGGGACGGGAGCCTGGGCGCGGCCGGCAGCAGTCAATCCGCCGACACCACAACACAAGGCGAGCAGGTTGCCGGCAGCCAGGCAGGCTTTACTCATGTGGCGAAATGCTACACGGAACCCGTCTGATTTTACAGCCACGGCGGCCCCGTTGATCGCAGGATGCCTTCTGTGTTCTCTATGCCATCCGTGATTTCTGTACCTTCGCTGGATCAGCGTCGCAACTCCTCGATTTCGATCGACGCCAGCAGCGCCATCGCACCGCCACGGTCATCGCCTCCCGAAACCGCCGGCCGGTTCAGGTAGTAGTCCTTGGTCGCCCCCGCGGCGGTCCCCGAACACACGTCGGCCACCGAGCCGTCAGCGCCGATTCGCGTTGACAGTGCCTCCCAGGCGCGATCGATCGCGGACACGAAGCTGCGCTCGAGCCACCCCAGACGGACCCCGCGCGACATCGCGGCAATCGTCATCGCGGTCACGGTGAATTCCCGATAACTGGTGGGCTCGTCCACGACCTGTCGCCACATACCGTCCTCGGCCTGGTGTTTTCGCAGCGCGTTCATATGACGGCGATAGATCTCGAGCGCGTTCGCGCGATGTGGCCACGACGCGGGCAGGAGGGCCAGCGCATCGGCGAGACCCAGTGCGGCGAACCCGTTGCCGCGTCCCCACGCATGCGGCCCTTCCACGGCGTGAATGAACAAGCCGTCCGGCCGTTGCAGTTTCTCCGAGTACGACGTCAGTAATCGTCCGACCGCGGCGCCGTAGCGGTCGTCCTTCGTCTGCGCACCAACACGCGACCAGACGGCGGACGCCATGAACATGTCGTCCGTCCACTGCCGCGGAAAGCGGACCGTCTCTTTTGCGGCATCGTTCGGCATGATGAAGTCGGCGCCCTTACGCGCCAGCTCCAGCGCCGCGCTATCGTTGTCCTTCGCCGCAAGTTCCGCGAAGGCAAGATGACCGGCGAGACTCGTTAACAGATACGGCTCGGCAATCGTCGGCGTCGTACCCGAAAGGAACGGCGCCATGTCCGTGCGGGCCTTCACGGCGAACTGCGGATCGCCGGTCAGGGCCGACAGGCGCATTGCGCCGGCCCACGACAGCGCGGGAATGTAACTCATGGTGTGCGCCGCTGGATAACGCATCGCCAGCACGCGCGCCACATCCAGTGGGCGCCGAGGGGTTGGTGCCTGGGCGAGGGCGAGCAGGCCAACCAAAGCGCTCATCAGGCTAGTAAGTAGTGATGCGGCGACCTTCAGCGTCGTAGACCTCGACTGGACCGAGTTTGCGCAGTGCACGTCCCACGCCCTCGGAATTGCCAACGGCAACAATTTGGAGGCGCGATGGATCGAGATACTTCCTGGCCATCGCCTGGGCGTCGGTCGCCGTAATGGCGCTGATGCGTTCGGGGTAGCGGTCCCAGTAATCGCTTGGCAAATTGAAGCGATACCGGGTGACGGCATTGTTCAGCAGCGCCTGCGGCGATTCGAGCGTCAATGCGAACGCGGCGATCATCGAGCGTTTGGCGTCGGCGAGCTCTTTCGCGGGAACGGACACTTCGCGCGCCTGGCGCAACTCGTCGAGCAGGTCCGTCAGGGCGGGCTCGGTCACTTCCGTCCGCACCTCGGTGTCGGCCACCCACACACCGCGGAAGCGCGGCGCATCGATCGATGAGCCAGCGCCGTAGGTGTAGCCCTTGGCCTCACGCAGGTTCCGGAACAGCCGGCCGGTCGGACCCCCGCCAATCACTTTGTTCAGCAAGGCCAGCGCAAAATAATCCGGATCGGTGCGGCGGATCGCCTGCACGCCCACAATCAGGTTGGTCTGCACCGAGTTCGGCCGCTCGACGAGGTAGATACCGGGCTTCGTGATGGCGCCGGGGTCGGTGACGCGTGGCGCCGGCGTTCCGGTTTTCTGCCATCCGCCGAGACGTGCCTGAATCTTCTTCATGGCCTCGGCCATGGAAATGTCGCCGGCGATGGCGATCACCGCATGGTCGGGCACATAGCGTGCGCGATGGAACACCACGAGTTCGTTGCGCGTCGTCTTTTCGAGGACTGCCGGCGTCGGCGAGACGCGGCCGTCGGGGTGGTCGCCGGCAACGACGAGTTTGAATCGCTCCTGCGCAAGAAACCCGGGATTGGCGCGCTGCTGTATTAGCTGGGCGCGCGTCTGCGTTTTGTAACGCGCGAATTCCTGGTCAGGAAATGTCGGATTGAGCAACACATCGGCCATCAACTCGAGCAGCAGGTCAACATGTTCGGTCAGCGACGACGCGGCAATTGTGGCGTCTTCGGCTGACATGCCGGCGGTCACGTTCAACGTCGCGCTCAGCCGATCCAGCTGCTCTGAAATCTCGGTGGTCGATTTGGTCGCCGTGCCCTCGCGCAGGTTCGCGGCGGTGAACTGCGCGAGCCCGGCGTGGTCCACCGGGTCGTAGTAGCCGCCGGCGCCACGCATCGACAGTTGCATCGTCACCTGCGGCGCACGGCGATCTTCGAGGACCATCACATGCAGTCCGTTCGGCAGATCGGCCTCCTGCGGCCGCGGCAGCTTGAGGGCAAGCAGCTTGCCCGAGACCGGCGCCTTGTTCTTGAAGACGACCCCTGCCATGGGCGGCGCCTGCGCCCCTGCCGGAGGTGGCGCCTGGGCGAAGCCCGCGCCCGCGGCCGCGGCGGCGAGCCCGAAGGTGACCAGGCCGACGAGATAGATTCGAGCGGTCACTTCCGCACCTCCTTGGCACCAGGCGGCCCTTTCGGCATCGTCATCACGACGGTTCTGTTTTCGGCAACGAGATATGTCCGCGCCACGCGCTGCACATCGGCGGCGGTGACCCGGGCGATGCGGTCAACCCGCTGGTTGATCAAGTTGGTGTCGCCGAAGTTGGCGGCAAAATCTGCCAACTGAATGGCGCGCTGCAAGGAGCTCGTCAGGCCCGACACGACGGCGCGCTTGGCGTTGTTGCGCGCCTTCTCGATCTCCCACTCATCGATGGTGCCGTGCTTGACCTTGTCAATCTCGGCATAGATGGCCTCTTCGAGCGCCTGCGGCGTCTTGCCGGGCACGACCGTGCCGACCACGCGGAACAGGCCGGGACCGACGGCGCCGTCGCGCCCGGCACTGACGTTGGGCGCCAGTTGCTGTGCGCGAACAATCTGCTGGAAGAAGCGCGAGCTGCGGCCACCGGAGAGCACCGTGCCCAGCACCTGGAGCGCGTCATCATCGGCTGTCAACCGCGGCGGTGCCTTGAACACGATGTCCAGGCGTGCCAGGCGTGCCAGGGGATCGTCGAGCGCCTGACGCCGTTCGGTGGTCTGTTTCGGTTCGGTGAGGTCCACCCTCGGCGGTGGCGCCTGCGCAGCAATCGGCTCGAAGGCCTTACGCACCTTCTCCATCGTCGCCTTGGTGTCGACGTCTCCAACGATCGCCAGAACGGCGTTGTTGGGGGCGTAGTACGTCGTAAAGAACGACGCCACGTCGTCGGCTGATGCAGCGTTGAGATCGTCCATTGATCCGATGACGGAATGCTCGTAGGCGGGATTGTCGTAGGCCAGGGTGTCAACCGTTTCAAAGGTTCGCCCATAGGGCTGGTTGTCGACGCCGAGCCGCCGCTCCTCCTGCACGGCGTTTCTCTGGTTGTCGAGGTTGACCTTGGTGATCTCGAGTGATTTCATGCGGTCGGCCTCGAGAAAGATTCCGAGGTCGAGTTGATTGGACGGCAGCGTTTCGTAATACAGGGTCCGGTCCTTGTTCGTCGTGCCGTTCATCGTGCCGCCGTTGGTGAACACCTGCATGAAGTGTTCGCCGGCGCCGACGTTTTCGGAACCCTTGAACATCATGTGCTCGAACAGGTGCGCGAACCCGGTGCGGCCCTTCCGTTCGTCCTTGGAGCCGGCCATGTAGTGCACCACGATCGAGTAGACGGGCGCGGCATGATCCTCTGCGATGATGACGCGCAGGCCGTTGGCGAGTTTTGTGTCTGTGAATTTGATGCTGGGCGCGGTCTGCGCGGGCAGCGTCGTGCCAAGTGCCGCGACGATGCCGGCGATCGCCGAGTATCGGACGTGGACCTTCATCGGGTACCTCCCC
>JACCSI010000520.1 GCA_013813075.1 Acidobacteriota bacterium
CGGCTTGTCTGTGTATTTCTGGGGAGGGGAGTGCCTATGGATCGCCTTACAGCCTACGAAGACCGCTCGAGCGAGAAGCTGGCCGTGGGGCTGGGCTGGTTGAGTATCGCGCTGGGTCTTGCCGAGCTCGCGGCGCCACGCAGGGTCGCGCGGCTCGTCGGAATAATGCCCGACGACACGACCGTTGCTGTCCTCCGCTCTTATGGCGCTCGTAGCATAGGCAACGGCTTCGCCATTCTCGCGCAACCCGACCAGGCGACATGGCTGTGGTCGCGCGTCGCAGGCGATGCGCTGGACTTTGCGGCGCTCACGGGCGCGATGAATTCACCAGCCACACATCGCAGCCGCGCCATCTGTGCCACTGTTGCCGTATTGGGCGTGACCGCGCTCGATGTGCTCTGCGCGCGCCGGTTGAGGCAAGAGGAGCAGAATCGGTTTGGCATGGGTGACCGTCACGCGGCGTCGTCACATCGGACTCGCGGCTCGGCACGCGCAGTGCGAGTGGCGGAAGCGGTGACGATCAACGCACCACTGGAGCGCGTGCAAGAGCGCTGGGCCAACCTGGAGTCGATGCCGTCGTCGCTACGAAATCTGACCGCGAATCAACCGGACGCTCCGGGCGGCGCGAGCATCGAGTTCCGCGCAGCCCCGGCCGGCCGCGGCACGCAGGTCCATGTCGGATTTGAGTACACGCCCACCGGCGGCGCCCTCGGTGGTGTGGTGGCAAAGATGTTCAGCCAGGATCCCGCCGGCCAGCTTCGGCACGACTTGCGCTGCTTCAAGCAGTTGATGGAAACCGGCGAAATCACGTTGTCCGACGGCCCCGCGCTGTGGCGCCCGGCACAACCTGCCGCTGAGACCCGAGACGTGCGGTGGGCCGCAGGAGTGGAGGTCTGACATGAAAGCCAACTGCTGGATGGGCATGCGGAACATGCAGGTGAACGAGGTGCCGGATCCGAAGATCCTCAACCAGCGCGACGCCATCATCAAGATCACGTCCACCGCCATTTGCGGCTCGGACCTGCACCTCTACAACGGCTTCATCCCCTCTATGAAACGCGGCGACGTCGTGGGTCACGAGTTCATGGGTGAGGTGGTTGAAAAAGGGAGCAACGTCACCAATCTCAACATCGGCGATCGGGTGGTCGTGCCATTCCCAATCGCATGCGGACATTGTTCGCAGTGCGAGCGCGAACTGTATTCCCTCTGCGAGAACTCAAACCCTAACGGGTGGATGGCTGAGAAGATCTACGGGTACTCGCCGTGCGGCATCTTCGGGTATTCGCACATGCTTGGCGGCTACGCCGGGGGGCAGGCCGAGTACGCCCGGGTGCCGTTTGCCGACGTCGGGCCCATCAAAATACCCGACGAGCTCAGCGACGAACAGGTGCTGTTCCTCTCGGACATCTTTCCAACCGGCTGGATGGCTGCCGAAGCATGCGACATCAAGCCGGGTGACACCATTGCAGTGTGGGGATGCGGCCCGGTCGGACAGTTCGCGATCAGGAGCGCCTATATGCTCGGCGCCGAGAGAGTAATCGCCATCGATCGGTTCGAGTATCGTCTCCGCATGGCCCGCGAGAAAGCCGGCGCCGAGACGCTTAACTATGAACAGGTGAACGTCCCCGACGCGCTGCGCGAGATGACCGGCGGGCGTGGGCCGGATTCGTGTATCGATGCCGTCGGCATGGAAGGCCACGCGCCCGGTCTCAAAGGCGCCTACGACAAGATCAAGACCAACCTGATGATGGAAGCCGACCGCCCGGTGGCGTTACGACAAGCGATTCTTGCCTGCCGTAGCGGCGGGGTCATCTCGGTCGCGGGTGTCTACGGCGGCTTCATCGACAAGTTCCCGATGGGCGCCATTGTCAATCGGTCACTGACGATCCGGTCCGGCCAGACGCACGTGCAGCGTTACATGCGTCCCCTGCTGGAGCGGATCAAGAACAAGGAGATCGACCCGAGCTTTGTCATCACCCATCGGATGCGTCTCGACGACGCACCCGAAGGCTACAACACGTTCTTCAAGAAAGAAGACGAGTGCGTCAAGGTGGTGCTCACGCCTTAGCGTTTGAACAATCCGACGTACGCGGCCTTACCCCGCACCCGGCCCGCCATGGCGGCGAGGACCGCAGTGCGGGTGAGTGGTGGAGACTGCCCCACGGCAGGCACGTTGATGATCTCGTCGAGCGCATACAGCTCGAACGTGTAGTGATGTGGCGGCCCGGCAGACGGAGCGCCTGGACCGCGATAGTACGGACCACTGGCGCTGATCTGACGCGTGCCGTCAGGCAACTGCGCGCCTTGCGGCAGACCCTCCGGCAGACTGCGGGTAGCGCCCGGGATGTTCCACAGCATCCAGTGCAGGATGTCGTCAGTGCCGTTACCGATCGCCGCATCCAGGTCTCGTGCAATCAGCACGAAACTTTGCGTGCCCTCTGGGACATTGCTCCAGGACAATGCCGGCGACAGCTGGGCGCCCGCCTGCGTGTGCTTCGCGGGAATCATCCCCCCGTCGGACCACGCCGCGGTCGTGAGCGTCATCACTTGAATTGGGCCACGCCGTTGTCCGCCGCCGGGCCCGCCAGGCCCGCCCGGAGGCTGAGTGCCTGCCGGGGGTTGACCTGCGGGAGGATTCTGCGCCGCGACCGTCACCGCGGCAAGCATCAGAAGAATACCGACTTGAAGAATTCGCATCGGGTTCTCCTATTGGAAGGTCGCCGGCTGCTTTTTACGCCACGCGTCGTAGCGGCCGCGCAGTGTTTTTACCGGGTTGAGGTTCTCGCCTTCTTTGACTTGCCCGGCCCCTTTGTCGGGCCCTGGTTGCGACACGGTGATGTACATCGCGTACTTGCCGTTGTTGTGCGAGTCGCCACTGGTGTCGCTTTTGTCAGCCATCAGGATGTAGGCAATATGCGATGTCCGACCATCGCAGGCGATCTTCGGCATCGTGCCGTCCGTCGGCCACGGCGCACACACGCAACGACTATCACCGCCCGAACCGTCGGCGGCATCCATGGCGGCCATCACCCGATCGGTCAGCGCGCCTGGCGTCTTGAGAAACGCCTGCACGGCGTTGGGCATCACGCTGCCCGGGCGGAGGATGTTGCCCTGGATGGAATAAAAAATCTCGGTGCCAGGCACTTGGCCTTGAATGTCTTGTGACACGTAACCATTAGTGAGCCCGGAGTGACCGGCCATGCGCCCTTCGAGATCCAGGATCCCGAACTGACGACTCTGAAAGGCGGGGTCCTCCGCCAGCATTTCGATGATGCGCTTGGGGTCCGTGCCCTTCTGCAGTTCCTGGTAGACCAGCATCTGGTTCTTGTGCGTGCTGTCGACGCCCGCCTGGCAGGCCGCTACACCCCTACCGGGAACGACCACGGCCTGCACGCCCATCAGAAACTGGTCATCACGATCAACGCACGTGGCGGAGGCAATGACGACGCGTCCGGTGCGTTTATCGATGGCGATAACCGACCACGTCGCCAGCGCGCTCGACGGAACGGCCAGGACGAGAAGCAGGGATAGGGCATATCGGTGCATGGCGCCGAATCATATCCCGACTCCTGGCCTCGGCCCGCGGCCTCACCCGTCAAAACATGGCACGCAAGCGGTCGGGCAAGAGCGAACGGGACCGACTTCCGTTCCCAGTTTCCTCCAAGGCGGCGACGGCCGAAGACCGTCCCCAGCTATTGATCGCGGTCGCGCCGGATGACGACCTTGTTACCGCGAAGTGAGGCCTGCTTCATCACCGAAATGACGTGCTCGGCCATCGCTTCCGGGACCTCGACGAGCGAAAAGCCGTCGGCGATTTCGATCTGGCCAAGGTCACGGGAGGTGATGCCGGCTTCGTTGGTGATTGCCCCGACCAGGTCGGCCGGTCGAATACCGGCTCGTCGCCCGGCGCCAATGAACAGACGCGCGACATTCGGCTGACCAGAACGCGATGGGGGCCGCGTCGGGCGTCGCCCCGAGGCCTCCCGCGTCTCGTCGAAGCGGCCGCGGCCCTCACGCGGCGCTCGCCCCAATCGGTCATCGCGATCTCGCACCGCGGGCGCCGGCAGATCCTTCTCCTCATTCTCCTCGCCGTCGCCGCTCATTGCGGCGTGCGCCAGCTTGACCGCGGCAGCCGCAATGTCCATCAGCTCGAATTCCTCGGACAGCGCTTCGATGACGACCTTCACATCGTCCAGGTTGCCGGCGACGATGCGCTCGCGCAGCGACTCGCGCGTGATCTCCAGTCGACGCGCGCGGAGGTCGGCGACGGTCGGGACGGTGGCGACTTCGATCTTCTGTTTGGTGAATGCCTCGATGCTGCGAATCAGGCGGTGCTCACGCGGCTCCGCCAACGTGATGGCAGTGCCTTCGCGCCCGGCGCGTCCGGTGCGGCCAATGCGATGAATGTATGCCTCCGGCGCCGACGGCACGTCGTAGTTGAACACGTGCGAGAGTTGCGAGATGTCGAGGCCCCGCGCCGCCACGTCGGTGGCAATCAGCAGGTCGGCCTTTGCCGCCCGGAAGCGCGCCATGACCGCCTCGCGCTGCCGCTGCTGCATGCCGCCGTGCAAGGCCTCGGCGCGATACCCATGCGCGTTCAGCGTTTCCACCAGCGAGTCAACTTCGATCCGCGTCCGGCAGAACACAAGGGCCGAGGTCGGGCTTTCCATGTCGAGCACGCGTTGCAGCGCCGCAGCCTTATGCGCCCGTCCGACGACATACGCGACCTGGCGCACCCGCGGCAGCTTGCCGGCCGCCGTTTTCTCTCGCTGTATCGCAATGCGTTCCGGCTCACGCAGGTGACGCTCGGCAATCGCCCGGAGCCGCGGCGGCATCGTCGCGGAAAACAGGGCGGTCTGTCGCGCCTCGGGCGTGGACTCGAGAATGGCGTCGATGTCCTCGGCAAACCCCATGTCCAGCATCTCGTCGGCTTCATCGAGCACGAGCACTTCAAGCGCTTTGAGATCGAGCGAGCGGCGTCCCAGGTGGTCGAGCGCACGCCCGGGTGTGGCAATCACGATGTCGGCGCCGCGATCGAGGGCCCGAATTTGCTGTGGCATCGACGCGCCTCCATAAAGCGGCACCACGCACAAACCGCTGCCCCTCGCATATTTATGAGTGGCTTCAGCGACCTGCATCGCCAACTCGCGCGTCGGCACGAGCACCAGCCCGCGCGTCTTGCGTCGCGGGCCGTCGAGCAGGCGATGAATCATCGGCAACGCAAAGGCCGCCGTCTTGCCGGTCCCGGTCGCGGCCTGCGCCAGCAGATCGCGGCCGCTGAGGAGCACGGGAATCGCTTCGCGCTGCACCGGTGTCGCTTCCTCGTAACCGAGCGACGTAACGGCGGTGACCAGCGAGTCCGCGAGGCCGAGCGTGCCAAAGCCGGGGGTATCAGAAGTCGTCAGTGAAGGCATGGAACTCTATTCAGGCTGATTGGCGTCCAGCGTCGCGAGGTCCTCGAGTGACAACACGATCGACCCGGCGGCCATGTTCTGTTCGAGATGCGCGACTGTTGATGTGCCAGGAATCGGCAACATCGCATGTGACCGCGCCAAAAGCCAGGCTAGCGCGATCTGGAACGGTGTGGCTCCATGACCGCGCGCGACCTGTTCGATCGCGCCTTGCGCGGCAATGGTGCCGGCGGCGAGCGGAACCACCGAATGAACGCGAGCCCCTCGCGTTCACAGTAGTCCACAACATCTTCCCACGTTCTGTCGGCCAGGTTGTATTTGTTCTGAATGGCGGCAATCGGGAGCACCGGGCGCGCTCGCGTAATCTCCTCGACACCAACTTCGGACAGGCCGACGGATTGAATTTTACCTTCCCGGCGCAAGTCGGCCAGCACGCCGAACTGCTCCTCTTCGGGCACACCAGGGTCGATGCGATGGAGCTGATACAGCTCGATACAGTCGAGGCGAAGGCGTTTCAAGCTCGCCTCCACACATGCGCGCAGATAGTCCGGCCGGCCGTTGGGCGTCCATTGCCCCGGACCGGGCCGAACCAGTCCGCCCTGGTCGCAATCAGTAACCCGTCCGGATACGGGTGGAGTGCCTCCGCAATCACCAACTCAGAAATCGCCGGGCCGTACGAATCGGCCGTATCAATGAAGTTGACCCCAAGGTCGATTGCGCGCTGCAGCACGCGGACCGATTCCGCAGGATCGTCCGGCGGTCCCCACACGCCGGTGCCAGTCAGACG
>JACCSI010000529.1 GCA_013813075.1 Acidobacteriota bacterium
GTATCGTGCCGGTGCGCCGCGCGACGCGGCTCGATCCGGTGACGGCGCTGCGGCAGGACTGATGGCGGGGCTAAAACCCGCGCCCTTCAGGCGGGAACCTTGCGGTGTCTAAGTGAACGATCAGCAAGGGATTGAGCCCTCTTCCGCCCTCTGGAGTTTGATGTCGGATCCGTCGTCGAAAGGCCGGACGTGATGCTCGAAGTCCTGGACGCGTCGAAGAGTTACCACGGAGTGCCTGCGGTCCGCTCGGTCAACATCAAGGCGGCACCGGGCGAAGTGGTTGGGCTGCTCGGTCCCAATGGGTCCGGCAAGAGCACCACCGTCAAGATGATCGTCGGTCTACTCACGCCGACGATCGGGCATGTGTACTGGAACGGCCGTGATATTCACGACCAGTTACTCAACTACCAGGCCGTCATCGGCTACGTGCCGGAGGAGGCGAAACTCTACACCTATCTCACCGCGGTCGAGTATCTGGAATTGGTCGGCAGTCTTCGCGGCATCGACTCCGCGACCTTGAAGAGGCGCATCGACCGATATCTGGACTTGTTCGGCCTCGCCAGCGACCTCTACACACCAATGGGTGCGTTCTCAAAAGGCATGCGGCAGAAGGTGCTGATCTCGGCGGCGCTGATTCACGATCCCGACCTCATCGTGCTGGACGAGCCCAACTCCGGGCTGGACGTCGCGTCGACGCTGATCTTGCGAACCCTCATTCGCGCCCTGGCCGAGCGCGGCAAGATCATCATTTACTGCTCCCATGTCCTCGACATCGTCGAGAAGGTGTGCCAACGCGTACTGATTCTGCACAAGAGTCGAGTCGTCGCCGACGACTCGGTCTCGCGGTTGCGCGAGCTCGCCAGTGCCGCCTCACTGGAACAGGTTTTCGCGTCGCTGGCGATCGATCAGAATGTCGAGCAGGTCGGACGCGATCTCGCCGATGTGGCAAGGCTGTGAAGCCTGGTTCATGGAAGCGCGATTGGTTGCAGTTCCGCCTGCTGTCGCGCGACGCGGTGCGCCAGTTGTTGGATACCGCATTGTTCTCACGCGATGCGGATCCGATTGAGTTCGCCATCTGGATGATGGCGTTGGTGGCGACGCCGACCGCGTTCTTTGCGATGCAGCAGTTTCGGACGTTTGCGGGACTTCACAATGCGCCCGCCGACGTCGTGGAAGAAGTCGCGCTTGGTTTGCGCTTGTTTTTCATCCTCTACGGCATGCTCGCGTCCGCGCTGCTCGCAGCACTGACCTGGGACGCGTTGTTTCCGGACGGGCGCGACCAGGAAGTCGTCGGCGTGCTCCCCGTACGCCCGCGAACGTTTGCCGCATCGCGGCTTGGCGCGGCGGTCACGGTCGGCCTCGTGTTTTCGGCCGCCGTCAACCTGCCGGCGGCCCTCATCTTCTCGATCTTTCATGCCGGACATCCGCTGTATGGCGGCGGTCAGATTCCAGGATTGGTCACGGGACATGTCCTGGCGACGATGCTGGGATCGATGTTCGTGTTCTTCTCGCTGCTCGCGGTGCGAGGCCTGGCGGCGATCATGTTCGGGACGCGCGCCGGCGGTTGGCTTGGCGCGGCACTCCAGTTGATCACCGTCGTATTGATGTTCGAGGTGTTTTTCTTCCTCCCCGGCGTGCTCTCGACACTGGGGTCGCGCATCCTCAGTGGCGACGTGACCGCGCTCTGGTTTCCTCCGGTATGGTTTGCGGCGCTGCACGCGTGGGTCGCGGGCTCCGCCAACCAGCTTCTCGAAGATGCGACGCTGCGCGGGCTCATCGCGGTGGCTGCCGCAACGTTGGTGGTAGTGCCGATTTATTTGGTTCCTGCCGGCTGGCTCGGTCGACGAGCGCTCGAAACGCGGTCGCGCGAACGGGCAGCGGCGACGACGTTCGTCGTGCAGAGCGTGGGAAGCATCACCCGTTCCACGCCGGCCGTGCGCGCCGTACTGCTCTTTGCCGTCGCCAGCCTGGTGCGCAGCCGCCGTCACCTGACGATTCTCGCCAGCTATTTCGGCATTGCCGTCGCCGTGTCGATCGCGAGCATCCTGACTATCGAGGTACGAGGCTCGTTCGTCGTCGACCGGCCGTTCGAGGGCGTCCTGGCCGTGCCACTGGTGTTTGTGTTCTTCGGGGTGATGGGATTACGGGCCAGCTTCCGGATCCCAACCGAAGTGGAAGCCAACTGGTCGTTCCGGATGGCGCCGCCCTCCCT
>JACCSI010000538.1 GCA_013813075.1 Acidobacteriota bacterium
AAGCGATGCAAGCCGAGTTACGCGAGAAGGCGGTTGTGTACATCAATACCGACCTGTCGATGCGCGGCCGTTTCGACGGCGGCGGGACGCCCTCGCTTCGCGACTTTCTGATCCAGGTCACACGAGACGTTCCTCACTTCGACGGGGGCGGTTCGGTGTACGAACGCTGGCGGGCGGAGGAGTGGGTCCGGCAGCCGCCCGACCGGCGAAGGCGCGGGCAACAGGAGTTTGAGGTGGAACTGGGTGCGCTTGGCAGTGGCGCGGACTTCGTCGCCTTTCAGGACTTTCTGGGATTGCCCACCCTTCAGATGGAGTTCGACTTCGAAGGAAGCTACGGTCCCTACCACTCGAACTACGACACCCGACAGTATGTGGAGCGCCACACCGACCCGGGCTTCCGCGTCAGCCAGACTCTGGCGCGCGTCCTGGGGCTTGCGGTACTGCGTCTGGCGTCAACCGAGCTGCTCCCATTCCGCTACTCGCATTACGCACGCAAGATCCAGGAGTTCACCGATACGGCCGAGTCATGGGCCATAGACGAGAGTGGCCGGCGCCGGGTGGCGGTTGATCTGGCAGACGCCCGGCGGCTTGCGGCACAGGCAATGGCTAAAGCGGCGGCGATCGAGGCCCAGCTCGCTCGTCGTTCCGCTACCGGCCCGACAAAACCCGACCGCACTCGGAGAATCAACGATGCGCTCGTCCGGCTCGAACAGCAGCTGCTGGACGAGTCGGAGTCGCCCGCGATCCGGTGGTATCGTCACGTGATCTACGGGTGGAATATTTACTCGCTGTACGAGGGACAGCCGCTGCCCGGTCTTGCCGAGGCGATTCGCGTCGGCGATCCGGCGGCTGTCGCCCGCGAAACCTCGCGCTTGGACCAGGCCCTCGCGCGTTTTCTGACCGCCCTGGAGGAGATCGCTCGCCTTGCTGACACCCTTGACCTCCCGTAAACCAGGTCGCCGTACCGCCGGTGTGGGGTTCGCCATCGCCCTGTGCGCGCTCGTAATCTGGCCGCCGACTCCACATGTTCTGGCGCAGGCCACTTTATCGTTCGTGATCGTCAACGCGAACCTCGTTGACGGCTCCGGTGCTCCAGCACGTCCGGCCGCCGTACGCGTCACGAATGGCCGCATTGCCGAAGTGGGCGATGTCCGGCCAACCGCCGCCGACCGCGTCATCGATGCACGCGGGCTGGTGCTCGCGCCCGGCTTCATCGACACGCACAATCACTCGACCGAGGGTCTACTGACCGAGCCGCTCGCCGCGAGCCAGATCTCGCAAGGCATCACTACCGTCGTCGTCGGTCAGGACGGCAGTTCGCCGTGGCCGATTGGTGAGTATCTCGACCGGCTGCGGCGCGATCCGCCATCGCTCAACGTGTTGACGGCGGTCGGTCACGCCACGGTGCGACGACTCGTCATGGGCGACGATTTTGCGCGTCCGGCGCGCGCGGACGAAGTGACGCGGATGGAGGCGCTCGTCGAACAAGGCATGCGCGAAGGGGCGATCGCTCTCTCGAGTGGCCTCGAGTACGAAGTTGGCGGGTACGCAACCACCGACGAAGTGGTGGCGCTCGCCCGCGTCGCGGGACGCGCCGGCGGGTTCTACATTTCGCACGTTCGGGACGAAGCCGACAAGGCATTTGACGCGATGCGCGAGGTCGTGACCATCGCCGAGCGTGCGGGGCTGCCGGTGCAGAACACGCACATCAAGCTTGGGACGGCCGGCGTCTGGCGTCGCGCTGCGGAGGCGCTGGCGCTGTTCGACGCGGCGCGGGCGAAGGGGCTCGACGTGACCGCCGACGCATATCCGTATGACGCGTGGTCGTCCACGATCACGGTGCTGGTACCCAGCAAGCGCTACGAGGATGCCGTCGACGTGGCCAAAGGCCTGGCCGACGTCGGCGGCGCCCAGAACGTGCTCATTACACGGCACGCGGCACACCCCGACTACGAGTTCAAGACGCTCGACGCGGTGGCCACGGGCCTGGGCATCACGCCGGTCGCGCTGTTCATGCAGATTGTGAAGGCCGGGGGCGCGTCGGTCGTGTGCACGGCAATGGTCGATGAGGACATTCGCGCGTTTTACCGTTGGCCATGGACGATGGTCTCGAGCGACGGCGGCATCGGCATGCGGCATCCGCGCGGTGCCGGCAGTTTTCCGCGCGTCCTCGGCCGCTTCGTGCGTGAGCGTAAGTGGCTCACCATTGAAGAGGCGATTCACAAAATGACGGGCCTGCCCGCGGCGCGGCTCAAACTGACGGACCGCGGCGCGGTGCGGCCGGGCTCCCTGGCCGACCTCGTACTGTTCGACCCGGCAACCGTGATCGACCGCAGCACATTCAGCGAGCCGCTCACGTTGTCCACCGGCATTCGCAACGTCTGGGTGAACGGCGCACTCGTGTGGGATGAACCGCGCCCGACCGGCGCCAAACCTGGGCAGGTGCTCACGCCAGGAAGAACGCCGCGCGGCGCGGTCGCACGTCCGTAGCGTGATCACGTCTGTCAGCCCAGCCCGCGCCTGCTCCGCGATCGAGTAAACAGCCACAGTCCCAAAGCGACAGGCGCGACCACGCCGGCGCCCATCTTCAACGCGAACACCATCACGTTCGTCACTTCGTCACCGGGAATACACGCTGCCAGTATCCCGCCGGCGGCCACGCTGGCACCCACGACGCCAGCGACGCGCGCACCCGTGCGTGCGGTGTCGAGCGTGACAAGCGCCAGGAAGATGTACACAAAGGGCACCAGGTTGATGACCACGGTGGCCCGAAGCAGCACCTGGTAGGCTTCCGAAACGCTCGACCCGAATAACGACAACGCGGTCAGTGCTGCGGACAGCAGCGCGCAGGTGATCAGGGCCACGTGCGGCGAACCCCAGCGCGGGTGGACGCGTCCCAGTGCCTCTGGCAGCACGCGGTCAACACCTCCGACAAACGGAATCCGTGCCGGGCCCGCAAACCACGCCGAGGCGGCGCCGCCGATGGACAAGAACATGACCAGCGCCGTCGGTGCGATGAGCCAGCTCACACCCGCGGCCTCGGCGCCCCGAACGACCGCTTGCATCACCCCCTGGATGGCGCCGAGCTCTCCCGCGGGCACCAGCACCAACAGCGCATCGGTGACCAGCAGATACGACACGAGGGCGATGGCGCCGGTGATGACAATCGCACGCGGCACGTCGCGCTCCGGCTGCCGGATCTCGTCGGCCATCGTCGAAGCGAGCTCGATGCCGATGAACGCGAAACACATCACGCTCAGGCCGCTTGCCATCTCGAGAAGCGAGCCCTCCACCATCGCCGGTGCCGTCGCCACCCCCTTCCAACGGGCAACTGCCGCCGCCACAACGAGGAGCAGCACGGTGACGCCGCTACCGATGCCACCAATGTTATTGATCCACTTGCCGACACGCATGCCCAGCACGCTGGCAGCAGTGATAAACGCCAGCCATCCATAGGCCACCGTCGCGACAAACCATTTATCGTCGACCAGTGACGCGGTGCGCTGGCCGCCGGCATAGGCCAGGACGCCGGCGAGATAGACGAGCAGCACGGGAACGTAGAACAGATTGTTCGTCCAGTAGCACCAGCCCGCGAGAAACCCGTGGAGATCACCGAAGTGGCAGCG
Source organism: Acidobacteriota bacterium (assembly GCA_013813075.1). Classification (GTDB taxonomy): domain Bacteria; phylum Acidobacteriota; class Vicinamibacteria; order Vicinamibacterales; family UBA2999; genus JACCSI01. The sequence goes on from JACCSI010000538.1 coordinate 3,627, forward strand.
TGTCCAGAGGTAGACCCCGCCCTCGCCGGGGTAGCGGCGTGAAAGCACCAGCACGGCGACTGCCACCGGGACGAAGAATGCGGACCAGGCGAGCACCCAGAGCGCAAGCGTCGCCCACCCAAACCGGGCGACCGGGGGCACGGTGTTGACGTTGACGATGGCAACGGTGCCGAGAAGGACGAGATCGGTCAGCCCGAGCGTCCGTGGAATATGGGGCGTGCCCACTCGCCAATAGCCTAGCTCGTGTTGCGTTACGGAAATGCCGGTTCGACGCAATATCAGGCGAGAGTCTGGCGGCCGACTTCGCGCCATACTGCTGTTGCCGTGCCGCCGTCGTTGTTCACGGTTGAGGTAAGGCGTTCAGGAGGATATGCCGTATGCGCTCGTCGACTGGTGTCCGCAACAAATGTTTCGTCGTCGCTCTGCTTTCCGTCGCGATGTTTACTGCGTCGGGACGACTTCTTCCCGCACAAAGCGGCAACTCGCTCGTCTACGGCGTCACCGCGTCGAACCGGCTGACTGCTTTCAACTCCGGTGCGCCTGGGACGATTCTCGGCGCCGGTCCCATCACCAATCTTGCGGCGGGGAGCGCATCGTCGGCCTTGATATGCGTCCGGCGACCAATCAGCTTTATGCCCTTGGCGCCAGTGGCCAGCTCTATTTCATCGATCAGCAGACGGCGGCGGCGACGCGTATCGGCACGCCACTATCGACCGCATTGTCAGGAACCGAGTTTGGTTTCGACTTCAATCCCGCGGTGGATCGCATACGGATCGTCAGCAACACGGGACAGAATCTGCGGGTCCATCCGGACACGGCGGCAGTCACCGTGGATGACACACTCGCATTCCGCAGCGGCGACGCGAATGCCGGTCGCACGCCGAACATTGTGGCGGCGGCGTACACCAACCCTGACAACGACGCTGCGACCGGCACGCAGTTGTTCGACATCGACTCCAGTCTGGCGATTGGCGTCATTCAGAATCCGCCCAACGACGGCACCTTGAACACGTTTGGCCCGCTCGGCGCGACTACGACCAGTCAAGTCGGCTTCGACATCAGCCTCAGCGACATTCTGGTGTCGGCACAAGCGCCTGGCAGCACGAGCTCATCGCTGATCTCGTTTGCTGGTGGCCCACGTCGCGACCTGGGCACGATTGGTGGCGGTGAGATCGTGCATAGCATTGCCATCTCGCTTGGTGTGCCGTTTTCGCCAGGTGCCGAGCGCGTGTATGCGGTGACGACCGCGAACGAGCTGGTGAGCTTCGACGCCAACAGCGCGCAGACCATCCTGACCCGGTCGGCAATCGCCAACCTCAATGCCGGCGAGCGTATTGTGGGCATCGACTTCCGCCCGGCGAACAATCGTCTCTACGCGCTCGGCAGCAGCAGCCAGTTGTACCTGGTTGATCCGCGAACGGGAGCCGCGGCCCGGGTCGGCGCACCGCTCTCGACACCGTTGTCCGGCACTGAATTCGGTTTCGATTTCAACCCCACGGTCGACCGCATCCGGGTGGTGAGCGATACCGGCCAGAACCTGCGTTTGCATCCCGACACCGGCGTGGTGGCGTTTGTCGATGGCACCCTCGCCTACGCCGCAGGCGACACCAATGCCGGAAGAACGCCGCGGGTCACCGGAGCGGCCTACACGAGCCCCGATACGGACGTCAGCACCGGCACGATCCTGTTCGTCTTTGATTCCGGACTGGACATCGGCGCCATTCAGGATCCGCCCAACGCAGGCGTGCTCAACACCTTCGCGGGCCTCGGCATGGACGCCGGCGACGTCGTGGGCTTTGACATCAGTCTGTCCCAGGCGCTCATCGCGTTCGTACCGGCCGGCGCCAGCCAAACGATGGTCTTTGATGTCGCCAACGGCGCGCGGCGAAGCCTCGGCCTGATCGGCAGCGGCGAGGCGATTCGCGGGGTGGCGATCTCGTTGCGATAAACGTGCGCTTGGGGACTCGCGGCGGCGCTGCTCAGACGAGCCGCAACGCTGCGAGTCCGACGAGGTGCGACGCGTCGAGGCCAGAAGCGCTCACGAAAACAAACTAGCCGGCCAGGAGCTCGTGGACGGCGCGGTGCGCGTGGTCAATCGCGGCGTCGGTGT
>JACCSI010000592.1 GCA_013813075.1 Acidobacteriota bacterium
CGTCGGCGACGCCGACATCACGAATATGACGGTGATGCCGCCGCATTGGCAGCATCACCACCGGCAGCATCATCATCGACCAGGGAGCACGCCGCCGCTGCTCACGCGGGTGTTCGCGTCAACCTGATTGCGTCCGTGGGCAACATTCGGACAGGGGTAGTCGGATTTATCCGCTCCGGTGCCTACTTGGTAGGCATGTCGAAGGGTTTGTCGCGATCGCCTTGTTCCCCTGTGGGTACTTTGAAGATGAAGCCCTGCAAGTACTCGTTTTTCTTGTTCTGCTTCATCATCGCCATCATGGACTCTGCATAAAACTTTCTCGCATCGTCCACTGATCGCTTCCCGGTCGCGACGTCGTTGGCAAGATTGATGGCAAGGAAATTGGCGTCTTGCTTGTCGCATCGTGCCCCTATCTCACCTTTCGTCCGCTCCAGCAGGAGACTGCCGTCGTACTGCAGCAACTCGTCAGCCTTGTCAGGAGCGATCCGGTAGTTGATTGCCTGATAGAGCGCATCTTTGTGTGGCATCGGAAAGTCGTGGGGGATCTCTTCATTCACCAGTTGCGTGAACTTCCACGGCCCGTTGTTGTGCCACACGAGCCGATTCGCGGTGACCTCCTGCGGCTGACCGTATTTTGCGAGCATCTTCTTCGCGACGTCCTGGGGGACGGCTTTCCAGGCGGCAATCACCTGTTCGGCGTTCATTGATGCATGTGGCTTCTGTTGAGTAGCCGCTGACTGCGGGGCAGCGGCGAGTGCCACCGCCATCAGCGGGGCGGCGATGAAGAGTCCGGCGATGCGTGTCATGTTTCTGTTGACCTGCCCCCAAAATCCGCTACGGGTGACCCGACCCGGAAAACCGCTACACCGGAAAGGTGACTGAGCAGGCTGTGGTCTCGGTTTCCACCCTAAGTTCATTGACCGAAATCGAGTCACGTACCTCACGTGACTCAGTCACATATTGAGCCCATTCCACGGGCGTTCGATCCTGCAAGGCGCTATGGGGCCGCACCCGATTGTAGTCGTTGCGCCAGACGTCCAGCACGGCCTGCGCCTCGGCCACGCTGCCGAAGACATGGCTGTTGAGGCATTCGTCGCGCAGCCGACCATTGAAGCTCTCGATAAAGGCATTCTCCACCGGACGGCCTGGCCGAATGAAATCCAATCGCACCGCGTGCCCGTACGCCCAGGCGTCCATGGCCTTGCTCACAAACTCTGTCCCATTGTCCACGCTGATCGCCAGTGGCTTCGGCCGTTGCTCGAGAATGCGATTCAGCGCCGCGGCCACCTTGATGCCGGTCAGCGACCGATCGACGACCAAGGCCAGGGCCTCGCGCGTGAAGATGTCGACCACCGTCAGCGTCCGAAACCAGCGCCCGTCGGTCGTCCGCGCGCTCACGAAGTCCATGGTCCACCGCTCGTTCGGCCGCGTCGGCGCAATCGCGGGCACGCGGGTCCGGCTCGCCAGCTTCTTGCGCGGCTTCGTCCGGACCGCGAGCCCTTCGAGGTCGTAGAGGCGATACACGCGCTTGGCATTCACCACCCACCCTTCGCGTTTCAGCAGCACCGTCAAGCGTCGATACCCGAAGCGCACGCGCACGCCCGCAAGCTCGCGGAGCCGCTGTCGCAGCGCCTCCTGCGGATCACGGGTCAAGGTATAGCGCCACGTTTGCAGCCGCACGGGAATCAGCCTCGCCGCCCGGCGCTGGCTCAAACGATAGGTCGTCTGGGCCCACTCCGCCAGGGTGCAGCGTGCGCGAGGCCTCACAGCTTTTTTCGGACGATCTCCTGGAGGATGTGGCGGTCAAGTGTCAGATCTGCCACCAGCTGTTTCAGTTTGCTATTTTCGTGGCGGAGGGATCGCAGCTCGCGGACCTCCTGGAGCCCGACGCCGGCGAATGGCTTCTTCCACCGGTAGAAGCTCTGCTCGCTCACCCCGAGTCGGCGACAGACGTCGGGCACTTTCTCGCCGGCTTCGACCTGGCGGAGGGCGGCGACGATCGCTTCGTGGCTGTGACCTTTGCGTGGCATCGTGTGCATCTCCTGGCCGGTCGGTGCCGGCGCGTCTAGGAGACCACACCCTCACTCACGTTCACCTTATCCGGGTGGCGGTTTCCGGGGTTTGGGTCACTGTGTCCTCCGCGCTGATACCCTGCAAGAACAACCGCGTTTCCGCTTACTGCGTTGTGATCCGCATCACACTTCCGGCAGATCGTGGGCGGCCGGGGCGATGTCAGCTCGGCGTTGCGTATCGCGGTGGTGGGCCAAGGTCAACGGTAAGAACCGGCCGACGAATACGCATCGCGCCTGATGTGTGTAACGGGCGCGGCAATTCGGAGACTAACCATGATGATGTACCTCCGCATATGCACGCTGTTGTTCATCGCGACGATTGCCGTGGGCGGACAGGGGCGCTGGGTCGAGCAGGAAACCATCGATGGCGATCCTGTTCTCCGTGGCCTGCCGAAAGATGCGATTCCCGCCGTTGATAAACCGGCGTTCGTTCCGGTGGACCGCGCCTTGTTTGTCCACCCCGATGAACCCGTCATCGGCATTGCCATCGATGGTGATGCGCGCGCGTATCCTACCTGGCTGCTGAACGCGCACGAGATCGTCAACGACCGCATCGGCGGTCGCGCGATCGCCGTCACCTGGTGACCGCTGTGCTATACGGGCATCGTGTATGCCCGCACGGTCCGCGGAGAAGAACTCTCGTTCGGAGTGTCAGGCATGCTGTGGCGCGACAACCTCGTGATGTATGACCGTCAGACCGAGTCGTGGTGGGCCCAGGCCGAGGGCCGCGCGATTCGTGGTCCCAAGCGCGGAACGCGGCTGGAGCAGGTGCCCTCGGACATGATGACTTGGAAGCAGTGGCGTGCGCTCCATCCGCGAACGCGCGTCCTGTCGACAGGCGAAAACCGTGGCGGTCGCGATGTGTATGCGTCGTACCATGGCAGTGAGTCCCTGGGCGTCACTGGTCGCACCAGAAGTGGCGGAGTGCTGGAACCGAAACGGCTGGTCGTCGGTTTCCGGATCGATCGCGGTGCGTTTGCGGTTCCGCTCGACATCATCACCACGGACCGTGTGCTACACGTCAGCGGAGGTGGTCAGCGCGTTGTGCTGGTGACTCTGCCCGATCGCAGCAGCGCCCGCGTGTTCCTCGCCGGCAAAGACACGTTCGCTCCGGCGGGTGAGCGCGACGGTCGCGTACTCCTGCGTGACAAGGCGACCGGTTCCATATGGGACGGGTTCGAAGGTCGCTCGATATCAGGGCCACGACAGGATGAACGCCTCGGCGTCATTACCGCGCACGTGTCGTACTGGTTTTCGTGGTTCTCATTTTTCCCGGACACGGCGGTGCTGAAGCAGTGACGACACGGCAAATCACAGCGATTCGCTGGGCGTCCCTCGCGTTGATTGCGCTTGGCGCGGTGCTGTTGATGCGCGCGCTGCCGACCGAACGCCTTGTCGGCGCCGCGGAGACCTGGATCGACGGTCTCGGAGTCTGGGGGCCTGTCGCGCTCGGTGCCATCTACATTGCGGCGGCGCTCCTGTTTGTACCGGGCTCTATCTTGACGCTCGTTGCTGGCGCCATCTATGGCTTGGTGCTGGGCACGATCATCGTCTCGATTGCGTCAACGACGGCAGCCGCACTGGCGCTTCTGATCTCGCGTCACGTCGCGCGTGATGCGGTGCGGCGAAAAGTGGAACGGTCGCCAAAACTGGCGGCGGTCGATGAGGCCATTGGTGAGCAAAGCTGGAAAATCGTGGCGTTGCTCCGACTGTCACCCGCGGTGCCGTTCTCGTTGCAAAATTACTTATACGACGTCACCGCCGTTCGCTTCTGGCCCGCGGTGCTTGCCAGCTGGGTCGCGATGCTGCCTGGCACGTTCATGTTTGTCTACCTCGGTTCGCTTGGCAGGACTGCCGCCACGGGCGGGGACACCAGCGGCGTGGAATGGGCGTTACGCGGCATCGGGCTGCTCGCCACTATCGCCGTGACGATTTACGTCGCGCGTCTTACCCGCAACGCGATCAACCAACGGACAAAGATAGCGAGTGATGACGAGCGCACGCCGCGGCAAGTGGGAGCGACACCTGAAGCCGTCGGCGCGCGCGCGCTTGCGGGCGTGGCCGCGATGGGCCTCGTCGCCATTGCGATCGTCACGCTGTCAGTGTGGGCGTTCACGCATCAGGACATCGTCCGGCAGTCGGTCGAGCGGGTCCTGGGAATTCCGCCGACTGTCATTGCGCAAGAGGCGTACGACGCGCAAATAGTCGGTTCGACCTTTGACCATTCCACGTTCGACGCGCTTCTTCGCGCGCACGTGGATGACGACGGCTGGGTCGATTATGAGGGGATTCGCGACGATGTATCGACGCTCGATTCGTATCTGCGCCAGCTGACCGCGGCGCCATTCGACGCGCTGTCGCGCGACGAGAAGTTAGCGCTGCTCATCAATGCCTACAACGCGTTCACGATCAAGCTGCTCCTCGACTACTACCCCGTGGCGTCGATCCGCGATATCCCGGACGACAAACGCTGGGACGCCGTGCGTTGGCAGCTGGGGCCGCACACGTGGAGTCTCAACCAGATTGAGCACGAGCAGATTCGTCCAAAATTTGCCGATCCGCGAATTCACTTCGCGCTGGTGTGCGCCGCCGTCGGATGTCCGCCGTTGCGAAACGAGGCGTATACGGCCGCACAACTCGAGCAGCAGCTGACTGCGCAGGCCACATACATCCACTCGCATCCGCGGTGGTTCCGCTTCGACCAGGAGAACAACGTCGTGCAACTGACCGCGCTTTACGATTGGTACGGCGGCGACTTCAACCAGCACGCACCGACGATCCTGGAATATGCATCCCGATCTGCGCCTGCATTGCGCCAAGCGCTTGGCGAGGGACACGTGCCGCGCGTGCGCTGGCTCGACTACGACTGGCGGTTGAACAGTTCCGCAAACCGAAAGTTGGGCGGTCGCAACGGCTCGTAACTGTGAAAGCAGTCACAGCCGTGCCGCAAATGTCGAATCGCCGCTCGCGTACAGTAATTGCCGGCAAGTCATACAGCCGGTTGCTTCGAGGAAAGAAGGCGCAGATGAACAAGGTTGTTGTCCTGGTGCTGGCAGACATCGACACGAAGGAAGATCTTGGCCGAGTCGTCAACGCGTTGCAGACGGTGAAGGAGTTCAAAGAGGGAGGCGACCAGGTGCGGCTCGTCTTCGATGGTGCAGGAACGCGCTGGATTGGAGAGCTCGGGGCCGCCGATCACAAGTATCACGCGCTGTTTGCATCAGTGAAGGACCGGGCCGGCGCGTGCAGCTACTGCGCAAAGGCGTTCGGCGTCAAGTCGCCGTCGAACAGCATGCCGTCACACTCCTCGATGAATTCGACGGTCATCCAAGCCTGCGAAATGCCGTCTCGGACGGGTACCAGGTAATCAGCTTCTGAGCACAACGGCCCAGGGCGAGGCGGCGTCGGCGGCGCCGCCGAATCCGGTAGGCGTCTGGGCGCCTTTCAGTGCGCGTGCAGGGCCGCGATCAACGGGCAGGTGATGGTTCCCCGGCCGGCGGTGCATCGTTTGACCAGCTGCGCCAGCACCGATTCCATCTGGCGCAGATCGGCGAGTTTGGCGCGCACGTCTGCGAGCTTCTGCTCGGCGGCGGCGCGCGCGTCGGCGCAGCGCGTCCCATCCTCGAGCGCGAGTAAACCCGCAATCTCTTCGAGGGTGAACCCGAGACGTTGCGCGGATTTCACGAATTTAACGCGTGCGACGTCGGCGGCGCCGTAGCGACGAATGCCGCCGTATGCGCGTCGCGGGCGGGGCAGCAACCCCTTGCGCTGATAGAAGCGGATCGTTTCGACATTGACGCCGGCCGCAGCCGCAAAGGCTCCGATCGGCAGATCGTTCAAATCGTTGTTCATCACTTGACTCCGTACCGAAGTACGGACTGAAGCTTAATCTGTCATGCCGCCCATCGCTACCGAATCACGCACATCGCCGCCTGCCGCCGGTCGTAGCGCTCTCTACGCCGGCGGCCTCGCCGCGATCCTGGCGTCGACCTGCTGCCTGGGCCCGCTGGTTCTCCTGATGCTTGGCTTCAGCGGAGCCTGGATCGGCAATCTCACCGCCCTGGAGCCCTACCGGCCGCTGTTCGTCATCGTCGCCGTGATCGCCTTGTTCTTCGCCTATCGCCGGATCTTCCGGCCCGCCACGGTCTGTCAACCAGGGGAGGTGTGCGCCGTCCCACAGGTGCGCACGATTTACAAAGCGCTCTTCGGTCTCGCCGCCGTATTGATTCTGATTGCGATCAGCTTTCCTTTTGTCGCCCCTCTCTTCTATTGACTATCGATGACCCGACCTCACTCACGCTCGACACAACCGTAGGAAGGAACCCGTTATGAAGACACTGCTCTCAATTGCCGGCGCGTTGTTGCTCCTCGCCAGTCCCACATTCGCTGCGTCGAAAACCGTGACGCTGGCGGTGCCCGGTATGAACTGCTCGGCCTGCCCGATCACTGTGAAGAAGGCGCTGACGAAAGTCGCCGGTGTCAGCAAGGTTGATGTGGACCTCGACAAGCGGCAGGCCACTGTGACCTTCGACGACGCCAAAACCACTGTCGCCGCGCTGACCAAGGCGACGACCGACGCGGGGTACCCGTCCAGCGTCAAGGAGAAGTAAATGCGTATCGCCGTGATCGGCAGCGGCGGCGCGGCGATGGGCGCGGCGCTGAAGGCGGCCGAATTGGGCGCGGCGGTCACCTTGATCGAGCGCGGCGCCATCGGCGGGACCTGCGTAAACGTTGGCTGCGTACCGTCCAAAATTCTGATTCGGGCGGCGCATATCGCCCACCTGCGTCGCAGGAGCCCGTTCGACGGCGGCCTGTCGGCCTCGCCGGCCGTGATCAATCGGTCGCGGCTGCTCCTGCAACAGCAGGGGCTGGTGGACGAACTGCGCGGCGCCAAGTACGAGGGGATTCTCGCAGGGATAGCGGCGATTACGGTCGTACGCGGTGAGGCGCGCTTCGAGGACAGGCATACGCTTGCCGTGACGTTAAACGACGGAGGCGAGCGCCTCGTTCAGTTCGACCGCTGCCTGATCGCTACCGGGGCGAACGCGTCGATCCCTGCTGTACCGGGCCTGGCGGAGACACCGTATTGGACGTCGACCGAGGCGCTCGCGAGCGACCGGATCCCGGCGCAGCTCGCAGTAATCGGATCGTCGGTCGTGGCGGTGGAGCTTGCTCAGGCGTTCGCGCGCCTCGGCAGCGCCGTCACCATCCTGGCGCGACACACCTTGTTCTTTCGGGAAGACCCGGCGGTCGGCGAAGCCATCGCGGCCGCCTTCCACGACGAGGGCATTACCGTGCTTCCGCACACGCAAGCCTCTGCTGTCTCGTTCGAAGAGAACGAATTCACCGTGGCCACGAACAACGGCACGGTGCGAGCGGAGCAACTGCTCGTCGCCACAGGTCGGGCACCCAACACGCGCGGCCTCCGGCTGGAGGCGATCGGCATCACGCCCGACGCGCGCGGCGCGATCCTCGTCGACGACCACATGCGCACGAGCGCGCCGGACATCTACGCGGCCGGTGACTGCACCGATCAGCCACAGTTCGTCTACGTGGCGGCCGCGGCCGGCACGCGCGCCGCGATCAACATGACGGGCGGCGATGCGACGCTCGATCTGACCACGATGCCCGCGGTAGTCTTCACCGAGCCGCAGGTCGCGACGGTAGGGCTGACCGAAGCGGCGGCGCAGGTGCAGAACCTCGAGACTGACAGCCGCACTCTGTCGCTCGACGCGGTGCCGCGCGCGCTCGTCAACTTCGACACGCGCGGTTTCATCAAAATCGTCGCCGAGGCGGGCACGGGCCAGGTGCTGGGCGTGCAGGTAGTCGCCGCGGAAGCGGGTGAAGTCATCCAGGTGGCTGCCCTGGCGATGCGCGCGAAGATGACGGTGCACGAACTCGCGGATCAGTTGTTCCCATATCTCACGATGGTCGAGGGGCTGAAGCTAGCGGCGCAGACGTTCACGAAAGACGTGAGTCAACTCTCCTGCTGCGCCGGATAGCTCCTGGTTATGGCATGACCGTTTCGTTCGCCGCCACCTGAACGCCACATTCGGTTCGCGTTTTGCGTGAATAGGATCACAACCCACCGCGTCACGTCCGCCGGCATCGGGCGCACAATGTTTGACGTCGCGAGGATCAGCCTCTACAGAGGTTCTGACGCGCGAGTTGGAGAGGGCCGCGGGGTGCAGCGACTCGTCGCTCGACGCACTGCCAGGTTGACGACACGGATGTAGATGGCCGCCCCGAGACGGCATGCAATAATCCATCGTCGGACGTGACCTCCCGCGAAAGCAGCACAAGGAGCAGCGCGATGCATCTCAGGCATTTTGTCGCACCACTCGCGGCACTGTTTGCCGTTCTGTGGAGCGTCGTGGCCATGGCCAATCAGATCCGCCGCGAAGAGCCGTCGGCTCGAGTCGCCGTTGACGTGTCGAAGCTCGGGCCGCAGGTCGGTGAGCGCGTGCGCGACTTCCGCCTGAAGGATCAAACGGGTAAGACGTGGACGCTTGAATCGATCATGGGTCCGAAAGGCGCCATGCTCGTGTTCTATCGCTCCGCTGATTGGTGACCGTACTGCAAAACGCAGCTCGTCGAGCTGCAACGCCAGGTCGAACATCTCCGCGCCCGCGGCCTCGGGCTGGCCGCGATCAGTTACGACGCGCCTGAGATCCTCGCGGGATTCAGTCAACGCTACGGCATCACGTTTCCGCTGCTGTCCGACGCAGACTCCGCGACGATCACCGCGTACGGCATCCTCAACACTGTCGCCGACGAGGCGCTCGGATCGCGCGGCGATGATCCCTCTGTCGTGGACGACGTGAAGAAGTTCGTCTCGATCACGGGCTCGCGCAACACCGCGGTCGTGACGAAGGGGACGCCATTTCCCGGAACGTTCCTCATCGACCGCGACGGCCGCGTAACGGCGCGCGACTTCGAGGAGTTCTATCGCGAGCGCACCACGGTGTCGACGGTCATGCTCAGGCTCGGCGCCGGTGAGCCGCCGATCGCCGCGACGACGATGGCGCGCGACCATCTGGACATCACGACGTATCCGGCTGATGCCGTCGTCGCGCCGGGCAACCGCACCGCGCTCGTCATCAACATCACTCCCAAGCCAGGCATTCACGTGTATGCACCAGGTGCGTCCGGGTACCGAACGGTGAAGTTGACAATCGCGCCCGATCCGCTGGTGCGCGTGCTGCCGATTGCGTTCCCGAAGTCGGAGATCTACTTGTTCAAACCGCTCAATGAGCGCGTCGAGGTGTATCAGACGCCCTTTACGCTGTTGCAGGAAATCGTGCTCGAAGTCACGCCGGCAGCGGAAAAGGCGTTTCGCGGCACACCGGAGCTGACGCTCACCGGCACGCTCGAGTATCAGGCGTGCGACGACAAAGTGTGCTTCAACCCGGCCACCGTTCCGCTGTCGTGGACGCTGAAGGTGACGACGAACATCACCGAGCGCACCCGGCCTCCGCGCTGACGGACCGATCACCGCGAAAGGCGCGCGAGTAGATCGCGTTTGAAGTCCGGCGGCGCATCCGAGCAGGACAGCGCCGTTGTCGACGCGGCCGCAAGCGTGCTCGAGGCGATCAGGAATGGCTTGCTCGCGACGGCGGTGCCTTGCACGCCGGGCTCGGTCACATCATCCGGCAACGTGAGCATGTCAACCGGTAGCGTGTCGCACGCGAAGCCATCGGCGGAGATCACGTAACCGAAGGCGAGCGTGTCGAACGGGTTGAATCCGTCGACGCCAAACAGCTGTTGCCAGAGGTCGAGCCATCCGTGCGCGGGACCTGCTAGCGTTTTGCCGGCGCGTGATCTCGAGGCGAGGCGATCGAGATCCGCGCGTTGAATCCAGATTTTCGATGAGATTTCAAAGGGTGTGAGCACCAGCGGAAGCCCCGACTTCAACAGGACGCGAAACGCCTCGGGATCGAGCTCGAAGTTGAAGTCGCGATGGCCTTTCGTGTTCGTCGTGCCAGTGGTGAAGCGCTGATCAGGGCGCCGCCCTGCGACGGCCACCACACGAACGATACGGTCGGCAAGCTCCGGCGACTGCAACAGCACTGTCGCCACGTTGTCGCCGGTCCCAGCGCGAGGATCGTCAAGCGCTCTTTGCGGAGAGCGTCGGCGAGCGCGCGCGAAGCAGGCGTCGCGACGCCGAGCGCTTCCGCACCGGCGGCGCCTGCAAAGACGTGCGTGCCGGACGGCGCGAAATTCTGGACGATTCGCTCGGCGATGGGCACACCACGGTCGAGCGGCGCGTTTCCGAACACGACCGAGACGCCGCGCACCGCCAGCTCGGGCGAGTTGAAGGCCTGGATCACTGCAAACCCATCGTCGACATCACGACCGGGTTCACCGAGCGCTGGATCGGTGTCAATCCAGACGGGAACGGTCGCTTGTCCGCTCGCGAGGCGGTCGACCGCGATGATCAGGACAGCGATGACGAGCCAACGGCCGATTGCCAACATGACAGCCCCTGCGAAGGTGAGAGAACCAGCGACCGCGACAGATCGAGCAATCGACGCTTCGTGTCCGTTCCATAGACCAGTGGCAACTGTGCCACACCGATCAGACGGCGCATAATTTCCGTTCCCGCGAAGCCGACAAGGAGCGCCTCGTCGAGCCGCTCATGGCGTGCCGCGACGAGCACGCGTTCAGCGAGTCGCTCACCCAGACCGGCGAGTGCAAAATGCCCGAGCATGACGCCGTAGTCGAATTCTCGCCCGTGCCGAGAAAGCAGAACTCCGGGTCGATGATGCGCACGCCGCTCGAGGTTCGTACCCAACTGCCCGGAAAGTAATCACCATGCACGAGCGAGTCGCCGTCTTCGAGATAGCGGGCGCCGAGGGCGACGACCTGCCCGCAATAGTCCGCATCCTGTCTCAGCTCCCCGGCGACTGCGGCCAAGCCGCTCGAGATGCTGTCGAGATCCACTGCGTTCTGAGCAGTGAGCGGCAAGCGGAAGATATGCTCATGATTGAGGACGCGCATGGCGCGTTCCTCAATAGATGTTGATCGGCTGATCGCGAACGCACGCGGCTGAGATCCGACAGCCACTGCAGGAGGTGGTCGAGGTCAGCAGCGGCGATCGTCGCATCTGTGTAGAGGGTGGAGTAGTCGCCGACGCGTCCGAGATCTTCGAGCACAATCACGCAGTTGTCTTCGTCGAGATCCATCAGGGCTGGCATGCGCGTTGACACCGAGGCCACGTCGCGAATAGCGCGATAGAAGGAAGCCTCAACGATCGTGCGCTGCGGCGGAGCCGCGATGTCCTGGTATTTCTCGACCCACGGCCTTCCCTGTTTGAGGATCAGGCTGAAGCGGCGAAACGTCACACGGAGCGTCAGGTTCATGTTGCCGTCGCCGGCACGCTCGACGCGACAGGGCAGTCCTTGCGGTTGCGCCAGGCCCCGCGAGAGCAGATAGCGTCCAATCGCTTCAGTGTCGCGTTCATCCAAGTACATGGCTGGATCGCAATTCAGTCATCGCGGCGTGCGCCGTGTTACAGACGCCACCCGGCGACGTGTGGTGGGGGTTATTTGATGAGCAGGGTTTTGGGGAACTGCGCGTACCAGCCGAACCAGAACGCGCGCGCCGCGGCAACGCGTGGAAGCCGCTGGGTGACGTCGCTCTCGAGTGTGAGGAACTCCTCGGTGACACGCCATCGGGCGCCATTCGCGTCGGTGACCACGTCGTGCCCTTCAGTCGATCGCAACACGACTGATCGATCGCGGACGTCGTACACGCGATTCGCGCCCTTCGGACTCGTGACGACGACCAGGGGGCTGCCCTCGACTTCGAGATGGAAGACGGGATTGCGCTTGAGGAACGCGACCTCGATCGCGACGGGCTGCGGGGTGCCTCCGGCGCGTGGTCGCACGCGCAGCGTCAGCACCTCGGTCTTGTTCTTCAAGCGACGGTCGACCTGTGACACACCGAAATACAAGCTGTCGCTTGCGAAGTAATCGCGATACGCGACGCCTTCTCCGTAATCGCGTTTATGACCGGTATCCAGCGACAGCACTGTGGTGTTTGGATGGGTCGTTCGCCATTCTCCCCAGGTCGTGGTCACCACTTCCCGCGGCGTGAGCGCGCCACCTTTGTCGCTGAGGGGCCCGACCACCGGCGTGCCTTCGATCGAGTTCCAGAGACTTGCCGTTTGTTCGTCGAACATCAGCTTGTTCGATCGATACAGCAGGCCGCTGGTGCCGAATCGGAGAAGGCGTCCGGCCACGGTGCTCTCGTACGGGATCACCGTCCCGCACAGCGTGCAGTACACAACCGTCAGCTCGACGGCGCCGACGCGATCAATCGCCAGTTCGTGCCACGCGAGAATCCGCTTCGGATACGCGCGCGCCTCGCCGTTGATGGCCACGCCAAAGACGATGTGGCCATCGCGCATGTACGACGCATCCTGCGCGGCAACCACACGCGGATACACGAGTGGTGGAATGCCGTTGACCGGGACGCCGCCCCAATCGATCTCATCGAGACGAATACGGGACTGCACACCCGGCGGAAAGAACGCGCGCATCCGCGGGTCGATCTGGCTGTAGACGATGCCCTTGAATTCGCCGTACTGCGGATGCGGCTCGTACGGCAATGCCCACATCCATTCGCGCCAGCCGTTGAGTGTGTCGTCGAAGCGCTTGCCCGTCTGCTTTTCCAGGAAGCGCAACAGCCGCGCTCGTACGATCGATTCGCGCGGCACCGGCCGTGGGCCCGCCCCTTCGCGCGACTGCCCGCCGGCAGCACTGCCGTCAACTTCCTCATCTCCGAACGACGGCGCGATGATGTCGGAGCCGCCCTGCCGCGGCGCGCGGCGCATCAGGCGCACCATGTCGATGATCATTGGCGTGTAGCTGTCTTTCCAGTTGCTGGCAATCGCATCGAGCGCCTGACGTGACATCTTGTCGTCGACGGCCGCGGCCTGAGCAAAGAGGTCCAGTGGCGGTGGTGGCGTTGGCGCCTGATCCGCGAGCAGTGAGGCGCTCAGCAGAATCACCGCGAGGCACGTCGTTCGACGGGAAGAACGCATTGGGCCCACTATGAAGGGTGGTGGCAGGGTCTGCAACAGGCAGACTGTGATGCTGTTCACAGGCCCGCGAGTTTCGCCATCATCCCAGGCCTATGCCCGACGTTGCTCGGTCGCGCCTTTCGTGTGCGCGGGCCGCAGACGTGGTGCCAGGGCCTGGACGCTCGAGAACGTCGACACCGCATACGGAACAAAGACCGTCAGCACCATCTTGAGCACTCGGCCGGCCGAGATGTCGCCGGTGACGATTGCGTCGCCGTGATTGATCGCGATCAGCACCGGGCTGACGACCAGGGCCGAGGCGACGGCCCGCCGGACCACGGATCGAGCCGCTGCGCATTCGAGCCACGATCGCATCGCACATCTCCATCCTCGGCGCGGCGGCGCCGAAGGCGCACAGTATCGCACGCGCCCTCGCGCGCCCTCGGCGATCTGTGGGGTCGCTTACAGGCGCCAGCGAAACAGAACGATAACGTGACACAGTTGCATGAGAGTGGCGTTCTAGGTCATCACCGTGTACCCGGTCATCTTTCGCATCGGCGAGTTCGAAGTCACCAGTTTTGGGCTTCTGGTTGGCGTCGCCGCGCTCGTCGCCATCTACCTCTTTATTCGTGAGCTGGCGAGGAGCGCGTTGCCGTCAAACGCGGTCGATGCGGGGATCGCGGGCGTGCTCGGCGGCCTGGCCGGCGCAAAATTGCTGTGGACGTTGGAGTTCATGGGTGAGCAGCCGGTGACGGACTTGCTCTTCAGCCGTGGCGGTCTGAGCTGGTTCGGTGGTCTTCTCGGAGGCGTTGGCACCGGTTTGTGGATGTTGTGGCGCCGCAGAGTTCCGCTCGTGAGAGCGCTCGCGGCTGCAGCCCCGGCGCTTGCCGTCGGTCACGCGATCGGGCGGATTGGCTGCTTCATGGTTGGCGACGATTACGGCCGTCCGAGCAACCTGCCCTGGGCCGTTGCGTTTCCCGAAGGACTCCCGCCGACCGACGTGCCGGTGCACCCGACGCAGCTCTACGAAGCGTTCGCGCTCGGCGTCATCGCCTGGGCGCTGCTGCGGTGGCGACGCCAGGCGCGTCCAGACGCTGTCGTGTTGGGGCGCTATTTCGTGCTCGCCGGATCGACGCGGTTCGCGATCGAATTCATCCGAGTGAATCTACGCGTGGTGGGACCACTGACCGTCGCGCATCTGCTCTCATTTGCTCTCATCGTCGTCGGTGCCGTGATGATTGTCCGCGCGCGACCGCGGCACTTGTCCTGACCACGGCTGTGAGCTGGGACACACATTGCGATGTTGCCGCCGCCGCCGCGTAACATCGCATTTGCTCTTTGGACTGAGTCACCTGAACAGACTCGGAACGCTCGTGCGCTGTGGAGCGACGGCGACCGATTGTCCGAAGGGGTGAAACAGTGATGCAGAAACACCTGGCAACCATCGCCATCGCAGCGGGCTTCGTCGCGCTGACCACGTTCGGTTTTTTCGCGCAGAGCGCACCGCCGGCCGCAGCGGTGGGCGGACCGGCGCTCGGCGGGTACTGTCCCGTCGCCTATGTCGCAATGAATCACGCGATGAAGGGTGACGCGCAACACAAGAGCGTCCACGACGGCAAGACCTACCACTTTGCAAACGCGGACGCGAAGAAGATGTTCGACGCGGCTCCAGTGAAATACGTGCCGGCGTACGACGGCCTCTGCGCGACTGCGGTGGCACAGGGAATGAAGCTCCCGTCGGATCCGACCCTCTTCACGATCCACAACGGCCGCGCGTATTTGTTTTCAGCCGCTGAGGCGAAGGCGATGTTCGACCGGGACAAAGCCGGGACCATCAGCAAAGCGGACGCGGAGTGGCCCAAGGTGAACCAGGCGAAGTAGGCGAGCGGCACAGGGAAGCGGTGTTCGGCCGCGATCTGATGGCCCTCTTGGCGCCTGGCGGGTAATAGCCACGGCGTTTGCGGTCATCGCGTGGCTGGCACCGCCCACCGGTGCACCCGCGTTCATGACGGCGCTGGCGGTGGCCGTTAGCGGTTACATCTGGGCGGTTGCACGACTGGTTGCGCATCCGAAGCTCTCCACCCGCGCGCTCGTGATCTGCGCGCTGGCGGCCGTGGTCTGGCGTGTGCCGCTGATCTTTCTGCCGGAGCTACCGGCCCACGATGCGGTTCGTTACGTCTGGGATGCCAGGGCGCATCGGGCGGGCGTCGATCCATATCAGGCGCGCCCCGATGATGCGGCACTGGAAGCGATTCACTCGGAAGTCACGCGCGGTGTCGATGCGGCGTGGCTTCCGACGATTTATCTGCCAGTCGCGCAGCTGTATTTTCGGACGGTTGCGGCCGTCGACGAATCGATCTTCGCGTTTCGCGCGGCCGCCGTCGTGTGCGATGTCGCGATCATGCTGGTACTCGCGATGACCCTGCGCGCCGCACAGCGTCCTGCGAGCGGAATGCTGTTGTACGCGTGGCATCCCCTTGTGCCGCTCGAAGGAGCCATGGGCGCGCATATGGATTTCGTGGGAGTACTTGCGCTGTTGCTGGCGTGGCTGGCGTTGCTACGAGGCCGGCGAATGGTGGCCGCGCTGGCCTTCGTCGCGGCGGTGCTGGTCAAACCGCTGCCGCTGGTACTTGCGCCATTACTGTGG
>JACCSI010000598.1 GCA_013813075.1 Acidobacteriota bacterium
GCCGGGGGCTACGGCTTTGGGCTTGGCATTACGGAAACGTGCAGCTACGGCCACGTGGTGGCGCACAGCGGTGGGCTGCCGGGGTTCGGGTCGCAGATGCGCTGGCTGCCCGAGTATGGTGTCGGCATCATCGCGATGGGCAACCGAACCTACACCGGCTGGGGGGGTCCGTGCGCGGCCGCGTTGGATCTTCTCGACAAGAGCGGTGGACTCGAGCCGCGTCAGGCCGCGCCGTCCGCGGCGTTGATTCGTGCGAAAGAAGACGTGTCGAATCTCGTGGTGCAGTGGGACGACGCCTTGGCCGACCGAATCGTGGCGGTCAACCTGTACCTGGATCGCTCAAAGGACCGGCGGCGACGCGAATTCGCTGAGTGGCGCGCCAAGATGGGGACGTGCGAGGCCAACGCGCCCTTCACTTACGTCGAGAACGCACTGCGCGGTCGCTGGACGCTCAGCTGCGAGCGCGGGACCCTCGGGGTGGCCGTCACGCTCGCGCCGACCGATCCGCCGACGGTGCAGTTCCTCGAAATCGGGGCGCCACAGCCTGTCACTCGATCCGCGTGCCGGGCGCAATGACCGCTGCCGACTTCCGGCGCATCGCGCTGCGCATGTCGGAGACGCTCGAGGCTGCGCACATGGGCCATCCTGACTTCCGGGTGAAGGGGCGCATCTTCGCGACGCTGCACCCCGGCGAGAAGGCCGGCATGGTCAAGCTGACACCCGAGCAGCAGCAGGACCTGATTGCGGCGCATCCGACCATGTTCGAACCGGAAAACGGCGCGTGGGGACGACAGGGCTGTACGCGCGTGCACCTCGCTGCCGCCGAGCGAGAGGTGGTGGGCGAAGCCATGACCTTGGCGTGGCAGACCGCGTGCCAGGTCAAGCGCCTGCGCAAGCCACGTTAGCCGGACTTTCAGCCAGCCCCTGCAAGTGCGATAGTCGCTGGATGCGTGACACGCGGTCCCGAGGAGTGAGAGGCGTTGCGGCGTGGATGATCGTGGGCGTCGGTGCGCTTGTGGTTGCGTCGTCGTGCGCGGTCGGGGTCGCTCCGAGACGCTGCCCGTTTGACCTGTTTCTGTCTGCGAACAAGCGTGCCCTCAACGCGTTGAAGAATCGAACCAGCGTGCCTGCCGCAGACGAATTCGACGCCGCCGTGACCCTCGAAGCGCTGCTGGCGCGAGGCGACGATCGCAGCCGATGGAGCGCCACCAGGGCCGCGCGGATTGACGGCGTCGTCGTACGCGTACACGATGCGGACCCCGAATCGGCCAACTGTTTCTCGCCCGCGAGACTCGACGCGCACATCGAGGTGGCCCTCAGCGCCGACGCCGCGCCGATCGAACGTGTCATTGTCGAAGTCACGCCGCCGATGCGCGCGTGGGCTGCCGGCCGGCATCTTGACTGGTCCACTGCTGCGCTGCAGCGTGACTTCGCTGGGCGTCGGGTGCGTGTTGAGGGATGGCTCATGTTCGACGTCGAGCACGACCAGGAGGCGGAGAACACGCGCCCGGGCCACGATGACAACTGGCGCGCCACTGCCTGGGAGATTCATCCGGTGACGTCGATCGAGGTCTTTCGGCCTTGACAGTTCTATGGCGCACCGCTCTATGGCTCACCGCTCTGTGCTTACGCTTCATGGCTTACCGCGCCGGCGTGCGGGTCGTTCAACGAGGCGTCGGTGTGACGTGAGCGACAGTGGGCCGTCCTCGGCGAGACCTCACCCGCGTGATACATTCCGCGTACCCCGAATGGTCATCGACTTCCACAACCACTATTACCCCCCGGAATACCTTGACGCCGTGAAAAGAGGGCCCGCCAGGGTCAAGCTCGATTACGGCGGGGACGGCAACCCGCGACTGCACTACCCTGGCGATTACAACATCTTAGTGCCCGGCCATCGCGACCTCGACTACCGCGAGGACGTGCTGCGTGAACATGGCGTCGGCAAGCAAGTCATCACCTTCACGACGCCGGGCGTGCATTACGAGGATGTGTCCACCTCGATTGCCATGGCTCGCGAGATCAATAACGCGTTCGCGCGCGAGGTCAAACACCGCAAGTCCTTCACCGCCCTCGCCACATTGCCCTTGAACGACCCAAGGGCGTCGGTCCACGAATTCGAGCGTGCGATCAAGGAGCTGGGACTACCCGGGGCGATGGTCTTCAGCAATGTCAACGGCGTGGCTCTGGCCGACGCGGCCTACGAGCCGCTGTGGAAAGCGGCGAATGACCTCGCCGCCGTCATCTATATCCATCCCGCGCACCCGCACCACGTCGACGCGATGAACGAGTACTGGCTGACCGCACTTGTCGGTTTTCTCTTCGACACAACCCTTGCGGCGGCGCATCTCGTTTTTGCCGGCGTGCCCGAACGCTACCCGAAGATCAAGTGGGCACTGACCCATATGGGCGGGGCGCTACCGTACCTGGCCGAGCGCTGCGATCGTGGCTACGACGCGTTTGCTGATTGCCGCCGTCACATCGCCAAGCCGCCAAGCGAATACTTCAAGCAGTTCTATTACGACACCGTGAACTTCAATCCCGACGCGATCGAGTTTGCCGTCAAGTTCGCCGGCGCGGATCACATCATCGCCGGCAGCGACTATCCGCATCAGGTCGGGAGTATCCCCAAGATGCTCAGCTCTCTCGCTACAATCGACGTCAGCGAGCCAGACCGCGCCGGAATTCTGGGCGGCAACGCCGCGAAGTTACTCAACCTGTAAAAACCGGTGATCCCGGTCAATGGAGGAACGATGCGATCAAAAGTCATGTTGGGTGTCGCGCTCGCCGCGATGTTTGGTGGTGGTATGGCGGTGGGGGCCTGGCAACAGCAACCGGCCGGCACGCGACGCGAGCCGCAGTTCGAGAACAGCAACGTGCGTGTGTGGAAGTCGATCATCATGCCGAATCAGCCGCTGGCGCTGCATCGACACGAGTTCGGGCGCACCATCGTGGCCCTCAAGGGCGGGACGCTCGATGTCGTCGACGGGCAGGGCAAGACCATGAAGCAGATGACCTGGGAGACCGGCAAGGCCTATTGGCTCGACGTCGATCCGCCGAACGAACAGCACGGCGATATGAACCGTTCCAAGGAGCCGATTGAAGTAATCGTGGTCGAAATGCGGAAATAGCTTTCCACTCGACGACGATCGTGGACCCGAGAGCGCCGGGACGCGGCGCGATTCGTCTCGGACGGGTTCGGCCGACCAGTCTAGGCCAGGCGCGGCGGTTCAAAAAGGCGATTGCACCGGCGCGCGCAGCGCCGCGACGAACTCGCGCACAGCGGTCCAGTAGTGTTCGGGCTCGGCCGGCTCGGCATCGTTGTGATCGCCGCCGCTGACGGTGACAAATCGCTTGGGCCCGGGTAACCCTTCGTAGAGGCGCTGACCGAGGCGGTACGGGATGACACTGTCGCGATTCCCATGAATGACCAGCGCCGGCGCTTGCACTGATCGCATCCACTCCGCGGTCGCGAACCTATAGTTGCCCGCCCACGACAGGGCGAGCAGTACTGGACTGGTTTCGAGCACCGCGCGGATCGTGGGGAAGCCCGCCTCGAGCACGACGCCCCCTGGTGGGTGCACGCGTGCGGCATATGCGGCCATTGGCGTCCCTAACGAACGGCCCCAGTAGACCAGCGGCAGCGACTCGCGCCCCAGCCGCTGTTGGACGAACGTCACGAGTGCTTCGACGTCGCGGTACAGCCCCTGCTCGGAAGGGCGGCCGGTGCTCAACCCGTAGCCGCGATAGTCGACCGCGACGACATCCAGGTCGTGCTGCCATAGGCCGACCAGGACGTCAGTCCACATCGAGAGATTGCCGCCGTTGCCGTGGAAGTAGACGACCTGTGCCGCCGCGTCGCGTCTCGGCAGATGCCACGCCCGCAGACGCTCCCCGTCAGCGGTTTCAATCGTATAGGGTGTAAAGGACACGCCGAATCGCGCGGGCGTCGTGTCCTCCCCGACGAGTGGAAAAAAGGCGAGACGCGGTTCGGCACGCCGCACCAGGTACACGCCGGCTGTGACCACCACAACGAAGAGCACTATCATCTCCACCATGCGTCTCGTGCGTCTTGTCCTCATCGTCTCGTGCGTGCTGGCAGCGTCCCTGCCTATTGTCGGACAAGGCCGACTTCCGGTCGCGTCGGTCACATTCGACGTCACTGAAAAGTCTATCGAAGAGCTGCAGCAGGCGCTGGCGGCCAAGCAAGTCACGTCCCGGCAACTGGTCGACCTCTACCTGGCCCGCATCAAGGCGTACGACCAGAGCGGGCCGTCGCTGAATGCCATTGTGGCGGTCAATCCGGACGCCCGTCACGCCGCCGATGCACTCGATGCCGAACGCGCGAGCAAGGGATCCCGTGGCCCGCTGCACGGCATCCCGCTACTCGTCAAAGACAATTACGAGACTCTCGAGATGCCGACCACGGCCGGGTCGGTAGCGTTGGCGACGTTTCACCCGCGACGCGATGCCTTCATGGTGCGCAAGTTGAAAGACGCCGGCGCGATTGTTCTGGGCAAGACCGCGATGCACGAGCTCGCGGCCGGCATTCTCACCGTGGGCTCCGGCTTCGGCCAGACCCGCAATCCGTATGATCTCGATCGCACGCCGGGCGGGTCGAGCGGCGGCACCGGCGCCGCCATCGCCGCCAGTTTCGCCGCCGCAGGAATGGGAAGCGACACCTGCGGATCAATTCGCATTCCCGCGGCCAACAACGGACTGGTCGGTTTACGGGGGACGCAAGGCCTCTCGAGCCGCACCGGCATCGTACCGCTGTCAAGCACGCAGGACATCGGGGGGCCGATTACACGACGCATCACCGACCTCGCGATCCTGCTCGACGCCACAGTGGGCCCTGACCCCGCCGACGCGCAGACCACTGCCACTGCCGGCAAGATTCCCGGGTCCTATCGCGCGGGGTTGCGAGCCGACGCGTTGAAAGGCGCCCGAATCGGGGTCGTCCGGAATCTGTTCGGGTCGGCGCCCGAAGATCAGGAAGTGACCACCGTCATCAACAAGTCACTCGAAGCCATCACCAAAGCCGGGTCCGAAGTGTTGGATGTTGTCATTCCTGGGCTCGACGAATTACTGCGCGATAGTTCGATGATTAATTCCGACTTCAAATTCGACTTGATGGAGTACCTCGCCCGATCGGAGAACCCGCCGGTGACGTCGCTTGCCGATATCCTCGATCGGGGCATGTATCACTCGGCGCTCGAAAGTACATTCCGGGCGCGCAACGCCGTTGAGACGCGCGACAGCGAACAATCGCGGCGCGCGCGCATCAAACAAGCCACGATTCGGCAAGTGACCGAAGCGCTCCTCAACGAGCAACGCCTGGATGCGCTCGTCTATCCCACGCTGCGTCGCAAGCCGGCGCGCATTGGCGAGGCGCAGGCAGGAACGACCTGCCAACTGAGCGCTCACTCGGGCTTGCCCACGCTGGCCGTGCCGGCGGGCCTGAGCGAGGACGGCGTGCCGATCGGCATGGAGTTTCTCGGGGCCGCGTTTTCCGAACAGCGGCTGCTGTCGTTGGGGTATGCGACTGAGCAAACGCTCAACCTGCGGCGGCCACCGTTTAGTACCCCTGCGCTCGTGGCGGGCAAGCCGCCGGGGCTGCGCACGGTCACAGTCAAGACCGACAATGATGTTCTGACGCTCCGATATGACGAAACCACGTCGCGCCTCCGCTATTCGCTGACCCTCGATCCCAAGTCCAACCCGCCGATCGCCTCGGTCTGGCTGCACTCGGGCACTGCGGAGAAGCCCGCAGCCGGTCGTCACCGTCTGCACGGGGTCGATGGCGAGGTCACCCTCTCCTCGACCGATCGCCGCGACCTTGCCGACGGCCGCTTGATGGCGCGTGTGTACCGGCAGGGCCGGGCCGGCAGCAGCGGCGATTTTCGTGTGCAGTTCCCCGCAAAGTAGGTCGCTTCACGTGACGTCATCGCACCTGCCCGCCGCTGATCCCTGCACGCTTGTCATCTTCGGCGCCAGCGGCGACTTGACGCGTCGCCTGCTCGTGCCGGCGCTCCGCAACCTGCGCGAGTCACGACTGCTGCCGGATCAGTTCGCGGTGGTCGGATTTTCGCGCTCGGCGCCGGCCATCGACGACCTGCCGGCCTTTCGTCATGTGCACGGTGCCTTTGACGACGCGGCTGCGTGGGCGCGGCTCAAGGACGAAGTCGTCGAGCGGATGCACGCCGTGGGCTCTCAGAACTTGCTGTTCTATCTCGCCACTGCTCCCGAGCAGTTCCTCAACATCTGCGAGCGGCTCGCTGAGGTGCAGCTGCTCTCCGAATCCGACAATGGGTGGCGCCGCGTCATCGTCGAGAAGCCGTTTGGCACCGACCTGCGCACGGCTCGCCAGCTGAATCAACGCCTCACAGCCGTCATGCGTGAAGAACAGATTTTCCGCATCGATCACTACCTCGGCAAAGAGACTGTTCAGAACATCGTCGTGTTCCGATTTGGGAACGGCATTTTCGAACCGATTTGGAACCGCCGCTACGTCGACCACGTGCAGATTACGGTGGCCGAAACGCTTGGCGTCGAGATGCGCGGCGAGTACTACGATCAGACCGGTGCGCTGCGCGACATGGTTCCAAACCATTTATTCCAGTTGCTGACCTTGAGCGCGATGGAACCACCGAGTGCGCTGGACGCTGGTGCCCTGCACGCCGAGCAAGTGAAGGTGCTCGAGGCGATTGAGCCGCTCGCCGCCAGCGATTGCGGCACGACAACGGTGCGCGGGCAATACGCCGCTGGCCAGGTCGATGACGCGACCGTGCGGGGATACCGGGACGAACCAAAGGTGGATGCCGCGTCAACGACTGAAACATTTGCGGCGTTTCGAATTGCGGTGGACAACTGGAGATGGGCCGGTGTGCCGTTCTACTTGCGCACCGGTAAACGACTGCGCGGGAAGAAGAGCGAGGTTGCGATCCACTTTCGCCAGCCGCCGCTGGCACTCTTTCGACAGGCGTCGATGGCGCCGCCGGAGCCGAATCAACTCGTGATCTCGATTCAACCCGAAGAGGTCATCAAGTTGAAGATCGCCGCCAAGGTGCCGGGGCCCGAGTTGACGGCGAGTCCCGTGGACCTGCGCTTCAACTACGCCGACTATTTCGGGGTGGAGCCGCAGACGGGTTATGAAACATTGCTGTACGACGCAATGACCGGAGACCGAAGCTTGTTCAAGCGGGCGGATGTCGTCGAGGCAGGATGGGGGGTCGTCGATCCGATCGTAACGGCATGGGCGGCAGGATCCTGCACGCTCGAGACCTACCAGGCGGGCAGTGATGGGCCCGACGCCGCGGCGCAACTGCTGACCCGCGACGGCCGGCGGTGGCGGCCGTTATGACGGTTCTTTGTGGCCGCCGAACTGCGCCCGCATCGCCGAGAGCAAACGGTTGGCGAAGTCATCTTCCCCGCGCGAACTGAATCGCGAAAACAGCGCCGCCGCGAGTACCGGCACCGGCACCGCTGCGTCGAGTGCGGTGTGCGCGGTCCAGCGGCCTTCGCCCGAATCCCCAACGCGGCCGGCAAACTGCGCCAGCGTGGCATCGGCGTCGAGCGCCGCCGCGGTGAGATCGAGCAGCCAGGAGCCGAC
>JACCSI010000423.1 GCA_013813075.1 Acidobacteriota bacterium
CTCGCGACCGACTCGAACAAATCGGCAAGGCCACGGGTCTGGGTCAACAAGTCGGCGTCGGATGTCGGCAAGCCGTAGTCCCGGACGAACCGCGCCATGCGTCTTTCCGGCAGCTCCAATACGGTCGCGGCGATTGCGGCACGGCGCGCGGCGTCGACAATCAACGGCGGCAGGTCGGGTTCGGGAAAGTATCGATAATCGTGCGCTGCTTCCTTGCTTCGCATCGAGAAGGTGCGCCCTTGCGCGGAATCGAACAGACGCGTTTCCTGCACCACTCGGCCGCCATGTTCAACGACGTCGATCTGGCGCTCAATCTCGTAGTCGAGCGCTTTCTGCAGGTAGCGAAACGAATTGACGTTCTTGACTTCCGCCTTAGTGCCCAAGGTCGTGTCACCGACAGGGCGGATCGAGACGTTGGCGTCGCAGCGCAGGCTGCCCTCGTCCATGTTGCCGTCGTTGACGCCCAGCCACAGCAGAATCTGACGCAGCTTCTCGAAGAAGGCCGCGGCCTCAGCGGACGACCGCATCTCCGGTTCACTCACGATCTCGACCAACGGCACGCCGGCGCGGTTGTAATCGAGGTAGGTGCGGCGGTCGGAATCGGCAAAGCCTTCATGCAGGGATTTGCCGGCATCCTCTTCCATGTGGATGCGGGTCAGGCGCACGTGCTTGGTCAAGCCGTTGACGTGGAGGTCGAGTCCGCCACCGAGCGCGAGCGGCAGCTCGTACTGCGAAATCTGATAGCCCTTGGGCAGGTCCGGATAGAAGTAGTTCTTGCGCGCGAAGACCGAGCGCTCCTGCACGTCACACCCAAGCGCCAAGGCGGCGCGGACCGCGAAGTCGACGGCGGCGCGATTGAGCACGGGCAGGGCCCCAGGGAAGCCGAGGCACACGGGGCAGACCTGCGTGTTCGGTGCCGCCCCGAACGAGGTTGGACAGCCGCAGAAAATCTTCGTCGCCGTCAGGAGCTGTGCATGAATCTCCAGCCCGATGACGGCTTCAAAGGCGGTGGCGCGGGCTAGTGACAAATGACCACTCACTACGCTCAAAACCCGAGGTCTCGCGCCCCGGACGTTTGCACTTCGAGTCGTGACGCGGCGTTACAACCGTGGCCCGGCCTGCACCACCGCGGCATCCACGTCGCCTTCGAACGTCTTGAAATTGTCAACGAACATCGTCGCCAACTTCCTCGCTTGCGCATCGTAATTGGCGGTGTCCTGCCACGTGCCCCGTGGGTCGAGCACCTCCGGTGGCACGCCGGGGCAATGGTTCGGCATGTCGAGGTTGAAGATCGGATGCGTGTGATACTCGACTTGGTCGAGCGCACCAGACAGCGCCGCACTGATCATCGCGCGGGTGTGCGCAATGCTCATGCGCTTGCCGACGCCGAACGCCCCACCGGTCCAACCGGTGTTGACCAACCACACCCGGGCCTTGTGCCGCGCGATGCGCTCGCCCAGTCCGCGCGCGTAGACATTGGGATTGAGCGGCAGAAACGGCGCGCCGAAGCAGGAACTGAACGTGGCGCTGGGATCCTTGACACCCTTTTCGGTGCCCGCGACCTTGGCGGTGTATCCAGAAAGAAAGTGATACATCGCGCCGTCCGGTGACAGGCGCGCTATCGGTGGCAGCACGCCAAACGCGTCCGCGGTCAGCATGACGATGTTCTCGGGGTGGCCGCCGACGCCGGACGGCACCGCGTTATCGATAAAGTCGATCGGGTAGGCGCCGCGCGTGTTCTCGGTGAGTGACGCGTCATCGAGACTGAGCCGGCGTGTGCCGGGATCCATCACCACGTTTTCGAGCACCGTGCCAAAGCGACGGGTGGTCTCATAGATTTGCGGTTCGGCTTCGGCAGATAAGCGAATCATCTTCGCGTAACAACCGCCCTCGAAGTTGAAGACGCCGTCGTCGCTCCAGCCGTGCTCGTCGTCGCCGATCAACTGCCGATCGGGATCGGACGAGAGCGTCGTCTTCCCAGTGCCGGACAGGCCGAAGAAGAGGGCGGTGTCGCCGTCCTTGCCGATGTTGGCGGAACAGTGCATCGACAACACACCGCGCAGCGGCAGCAGGTAATTGAGCACGGTAAAAATCGACTTCTTGTTTTCGCCCGCATAGCTGGTCCCGGCAATAAGCACTTCGCGCGTGGCCATGTTGGCGACGATCGCGACGTCCGAACGCGTACCGTGGCGCTCGGGATCGGCCGCGAAGTTCGGCGCGGTGATGACCGTGAACTGAGGCGTGAAGGCCGCCACAGCATCGACCGGCGGCACGATGAAGAGGTTACGGACGAACAGATTCTGCCAGGCCATCTCCTGAATGAACCGGACCTGGAGGCGGTATTTCGGGTCAGCGCCGGCGTAGAGGTCCTGGACGTAGAGCTCGCGGTCGGCCAGGTGGGCCAGCATGTCGCGTTTGAGCGCGTCGAAATGCGCGGGCCCGATGCCCTTGTTGACCTTGCCCCACGCGATGTGGGACTCGCTGGACGGCTCCTTGACCAGGAACTTATCGTTGGGCGATCGGCCGGTGTGTGCGCCGGTTCGGCACACGAGCGGCCCCTCGGCCGCCAACTCGCCTTCCTGCCGACGGATCGCATGTTCGTACAGGGCCGCCGTTGAAAGATTCCAATGAATGGGTCGGGAAGTCCGCACGCCCTGTGCTTCCAGCCCATGAGCGCGTCCCGCCTGCGTCGTTGACATTGAATGACTCCGAACCAGTATTTTGTGACAAACGGGCCTGCGTCTGAGTGCCCAGGGGGCGGAGTGCAACCACCGCCGTGGCGGAGCCCCTGCAGGCCACGCCCGAATCCGTGATCGTAGTGAGTCGAATCCGGCTAAGTCAATAACCGAAACCGATTTGTGACCTCCCTGCTACAATCGGTAAACGCTGGGCCCTACCACGAAGTAACAGATGTCAGGACAACCGATCGAAGTCGGCCAGCGCGCCTCAAGCCGCCCAAGCGACGCCACTGAAACCCCGGCGTCGATGCTGGCGGCCGAAATCAAGGCGTTGGTAGTCGCCGGCGATCGCGACAACGCGCGGGATCGGTTCGGCGCTCTGGTCGCTCTCGTGCAGCGCCGCGCTCTTCGCATCGCCTATCACTATCTGCGCGATGCGGCAGACGCGGACGAAGCGGTCCAGGATGCCTTTGTCAAAGTGTTTCTGCACATCGAGCAGTATCGCGAGGAGTTGTCGTTTGA
>JACCSI010000624.1 GCA_013813075.1 Acidobacteriota bacterium
ATGCATCCGCCGCCGAGCGATTCCAGACGACGAACAGCGTGCTGCCAGGGCGGTACTGCCACCGTAGCACCGTGTTGGTCCGCAGCGACTTGGTGTTGAAGTTCGGGTTGTAGGATAGCGACGCGGGATGGAAGTCAAACGACCGTGCGCGCGCCAGCTGGCGGATGTCCGAGTAGGCACCCACGGCCACAAACGGCTGCAAGAATACCTGCAGCGTCAGGTCGCGGGTGAAGGAATAGGTGCCGCGTGCGGTGAAGTCGAGCACATTGCGATCCAGCGTGCCGTAGACATGATCGACAGTACCGTTGCTGTCGAGATCGCTATTCGTGATCCATTGCGCCGCGGTATTGCCGAAGCTGTAGTTGCTGCTCAGCGATGCCTGCAATTGCGTCGACGGCTGCACGTTCAGGAAGACCCCGACGCGATCGTTTGATCCTCCCGCATCATCGCGCGTGAGGCCTCCGTTCACGCCGAATCGCCAGGTCTTGCGCGAGTCGCTGCTCACGAATACATTCAGCCAGTTGGCTTCCGGCTTGACGATGGCCGGGCCGCCGCGTGTGTCGAGGTCGTCCAGGGTCCGGAAGTTGTGGCCCCCGTTCCAGCCGACAGACCAGTAGGTGGGAAGCTGCCAGTCCATGGCGAGGTTCACCCAGCGATCGAACACGACATCGGCGTTGAACTGCTGGCCGGCGCCGATAAATCCCCAGATGCTGCGCGAATACTTCTTCGGGTCGGGCTGACCGACCCCGATGCCGGCATTCGCCGACGTTTTGTTGGCCCGCGACCCGAGGAAGCCGAGGTCGGCATTACGAAAGTAGCGACTGAAGTGGTCGACGTGGCCATTGACGTTGAGATGCTTGGCGGAGTAGTTGAACCTGTTCGCACCGCCAAATCCATCCCGCAAAACTCCGGAGACCGGCGCATGCGTGCCGACCCAGTGGCCGTCCATCCGATACGCATTGCGCTTCCAGCGAAAGTTGTAGTCGACACCGCCCGTGAACGCATCGTCGTCGTTGTCGCGCAGCACCCCCGTGATGACGCCGCCGATGTTCGACGTGGCATCGAACAGATCGCGCTGCACACGCGCGACGTTGTATGACGTGCGCGGCTCGATGAGGCGCTCGGTTCGCTGCATCACGAGGTTGCCGGACGAATCGGTCGTCGCCGCGTCGACCATGGCGTACTCGGCGGCCGTGAGGGCGCTCACGGCACCGTAGGTCCACAACCCCTTCTTTCCGGTCAACTTGGCCGCGCCAAGAATCGTCGTTTGCTCAGGACGATGAACCAGCGTGTCACCCGTCTGCAGCGCGTAACGCCCGGGTCGCTGACCGATGCGTCGGGAATGGAACACCGGAAACTGTGGGAAGGGCAGAACAAAGACCCGGCTGTCCTCCAGGAAGAACGGCCGCTTCTCGGGAAAGAACGTCTCGAACACCGTCAGATTGAGAACGGCGGGATCCTGTTCGACCTGCCCGAAGTCCGGGTTGAACGTGGCTGACAACGTGTTGGCCGTCCCGATCCCCATCCGCAGATCGAGTCCGCCGGCGAAACCATGATCGGCAACCGTGCCTGGGGTGTCCTCGCTGCGCAGGGTGCCATACGGTAGCATCTCGAGCAACCGAGGCGGCGTCACGCGATCATCGAAAATCAGATGACCATAACGAGACACGTTGCCTTGCACCCCTCGCGGTGTGGGCACCCACCGGTCGAATTCACCCTTGCGATACATATCGCGCCGCACCTGGAAGCCCCAGACCATGGTCTGACCCGGGGTCAGGCTGAATCGCAACTGGGAGAACGGGATGCGGAATTCCGCGTTCCACCCTTCCGCCGTGATTGCCGTCTGCACTTCCCACACCGCCTCGTAGTCGGGACTGTAGCGCGTGTCGTCGAAAAACATGTCGTCCTGCTGCACGCCGGCCGGGTTGGTGTGGAAGACGTAGCCAGTGCTGTGATCATGACGCGGGTCAAAACCGATGCGGATCAAGTCGCTCGGCGGAAGGGTGTCGCGTCGTCCGAGCGCCGACACGATCTGTGACGGGTCCTTGGTATAGCAGCGGGCCGCGACATAGACGTAGCGATCGTCGAACGCCACCTGAATGGTCGTCCGTTCGGTCGGCGCGGCCATGCTGTTCGGCTCATTTTGGACAAGGTCCTCAATCGCTGGCGCCGTCACCCACGTCTCGTCGTCCAAGTGTCCGTCGATCCGGGGAGGGGTTCCGGTGATGCGCAGCGCACGGAGTTGCTTGCCGACCTTATCTTCGGCCGCCGGTTCGGCATCGGTACGTGACTGCGCAGCCGCGTTGCTCGCGGCGAGCACGCAGAGCCCGAACAGGCACAGGCGAATGAATCGCGAACGGAGCACAGTCGTCCCGAGCCGCATAATTCGTTCGACGACCGGCAATGAAATGTGGGTGGGCACACGAGCCGCGTTTTGGCGCTGCCGGATTAGACACCGGGCGGCTGGAAAAGGCCGCCGGGAGTGGAGGGATTGATCAGACCGGTTGTGTGCCCACCGCGGTGATCATCCAGCGCTCGCGAACTTTGCGTAGTGTGAATTGCCAGCGCTTTCGCTCCAGCCGCGGCCGCCGGTTCCCCGCTCTGAAGCCGGATTCAATCACGCCGGCGCACGACGCCGTGG
>JACCSI010000678.1 GCA_013813075.1 Acidobacteriota bacterium
GTGCAGATCACGGGTGCGATGCAGGCGCCTTCCACGCCCGCCTCCACCCCCGGCACGGCCGCGAGCGCGTCGCCGGGCGCCGCGACGGGCGGCAAACCCGGCGGTGCACACCGCACGGTGCAGGTCACCGCGGTCAAGATGATTTCGGCGAACTGCCCCAAATAGGGCGCCACATTCCGGACTCTGGGACAGGCTGGACCGGGCGCGCCG
This sequence comes from Acidobacteriota bacterium, assembly GCA_013813075.1. GTDB lineage: Bacteria > Acidobacteriota > Vicinamibacteria > Vicinamibacterales > UBA2999 > JACCSI01. The sequence goes on from JACCSI010000678.1 coordinate 211, forward strand.
ATCGGCCGCCTGATATCATCATGTCCCGGAGGACGTCCCGTGATTGCGGTCGTGTGGCAGTTTCAAGTGAAGGCAGGACAGCAGCAGGAATTCGAGCGGTTCTACGGCGCTGACGGCCCGTGGTCCGCACTCGGCCGCCGCAGCCGTTCCTTTCTGGGCAGTTCGTTTCTGCGCGATCAGGCCAATGACACGCAATACGTATTGGTCGAGTACTGGAGCGAGATGGTCGTCTACGAACGGCATCGCCAAAGCTTTGTCACCGACATGCGGTCGCTCGAGCAGCGCCGCGAAGAACTCTGCGACTCGATCGTGCCGATGGGGATCTACACCGCCCTGGACGTCCCCGATCGCAAAGGCCCGACCTGGAGCCGACGCGACGGGGTCTAGCAACGCGTTTGTGTCGCTCCCGTCGTTTCGTTTGCCATCAAAGGGCATCAACCTGGTCTAAGCTTTCACCCCGCAGTTGACGATAATCACGTCGTGGTTCGAGAATCCTCTCCCGTCGTGCTCGTCGTGGAAGATGACACCTCCGTCCGGCTGCCGCTAGTCAAATTTCTACAGATGCGGCAGTACAGCGTGGTCACGGCGGAAACCGCAGACGAGGGGCTCGACGCCATCCGCGAACATCATCCGGATGCCGCAATCATCGACTTGCGGCTGAAACGCGGCTCGGGCCACGAGGTCGTCGTGTCGATGCCGCCGGACATTCCCGTGATTATCTTCTCAGGACTGCGGTCCGAATCGGCTGACCTTGAAGTCATCCGTCCACGCACGCGCCTCGTCGAGAAGCCGTACTCGCTCATCATGCTGATGGATACGCTCGAAGAGATGCTGGAACAGGCACGGGCGGAGTCCGCACCACGCCCCTCATGACGATCCGCACCAAGCCGGTCCGAGTACGCGCCCTGAGCGTCAGACCGCTTCTCCCCTGGCCGCTCGCCACCGACTCGCCGCTGCGGCCACCATGCATCAGAGGATCTGTTTTCCCATCGCCGACAGCGCGAGCTCGGTGCCGAGTTCGGCGGTGGCATTGCGGATGTCCAGCGTGGGATTGAGCTCGACGAGATCGAGCGACGTGACCTGGCCGCACTCGGCGGCCATCTCCATTACGACGTGCGCTTCGCGGTAGTCGAGTCCACCTTTGACCGGTGTGCCCACGCCCGGTGCGATCGACGGGTCGCAAACGTCCATGTCAAACGAGATATGCACGCCCCCCGTACCGCGGCACGCAATGGCCAGGGCCTGCTCCATCACCTGCGTGATGCCGAAGCGATCGACGTCCTTCATGGTGAAGACGTGCACTTTGGAGGCGCGCACCAACTGCTTCTCGATTTCGTCAAGGTTGCGAATGCCCACCAGCACGGTGGTACCGGCCTCGACGGCCGGATGGTCGCCCCCCAGTCGCGCGAGCTCCGCGGGCTCCGAGCCGAGCAGTGCCGCCAGGGGCATGCCGTGCACGTTCCCCGAGTCGCTGGTCTGCGGCGTGTTCATGTCGCCATGCGCGTCCACCCAAATCAATCCCAGTTTCTTGCCCTGCTTGCGTTGATGCGCCGATGCCGCCGCAACCGACCCACTGCCAAGACTGTGGTCGCCGCCGAGCACGATCGGCAGCGCGCCTTCATCGAGCGAGGTGAGTACCGTCTGAAATAATTTCTGACACACCCGCGCGATGTCCTTGACGTAGCGTTTGTGCACATCGCCGGAGCCTTTCGTTTCCGGAATCGGCGTCACGATGTCGCCCTTGTCCACGACGGCCCGACCCAACCGCGACAGCTGTTCGGCGATGCCGGAAATGCGAAACGCCGACGGACCCATGTCCGTGCCGCGGCGGTTGCCGCCCAGATCGAGTGGGACGCCAATGAGATGAATGGGCTTGTCTGACAGGACGGTCAACGTGCCGTCGATTGTACTGCTCAGCGCGTCTTGTATGTGATGGAGATGCCTTCATGCCCCGGGGAGACGGTGGTGGTCATTGCCTGCGGGTGCGTGTGGATCAGCTGAAGGAAGTCGCCCATCTCGTTCTTTTTATTGATCACGTTGTGCGCGAGAAAGAGCCCGCCAGGATTAATCCGCGGAAAGACGAGATCGAAAAACTTCTTGTAGTCAGGCTTCCACGCATCGAGGAACACCAGGTCGAAGGCACCCTGGATTCTGGGAATCTCTTTGAACGCATCGCCGGGAATGACCGTGACGATGTCCTGAAGGCCAGCGCGCCGAATGTTTTCGGTGGCTTCCCTGGCGCGGGCGGGATCGAATTCGATGGTCGTCAACCTGCCGCCTGTGTGCCGCAAACCCAGTCCCATCCAGATCGCGCTATAGCCACTCGCGGCACCAATCTCGAGCACGCGCTTGGCGCCCGTAGAGGCAATGAGCACGCGCAGAAACCGTCCGTCTTCCTCTGACACGGCCAGCTGACCCTGGTCAGCGGCACGGATCGCGGTCAGCAACTTCTCGATGGCCGGGGGGAGGTTCTCTGCCGCGTCGAGACTCGTCACAGCGACGGACGCCGTGAGGAACAGTGCCAGGATACGCATCAGGAGATGTTAGCGCAACGCGGCGGCGGCCTTCGCAGCCGTGGCGCGCGCATCGGCAATGCAGTCGGGGATACCAGTGCCACGATAGCCGCTCCCGGTGAGGTACAAGCGCGTCAGACTTCGCAGGCGTTCGTCGATGTCGCGGACGCGCTGACCATGCCCGACGTGATACTGCGGGGTCGCGCGCGGCCAGCGGAACACACGGGTGAAGAGTGGCTGTCCGCTGATGGAGAGTAGTGAGGAGAGCTCGGCGACTGTCGTGTCGGTGAGTTGCTCGTCGCTTTGATCCAACAACGACGGGTCGGAGGCTCCGCCGAGGAAGCCGCGCAGCAGGACGTGGCCATCCGGGGCGCGATGTGGCCATTTCGATGACACCCACGTTGCTGCCATGAGCGATCGTCGCTCGCGCTTCGGGACCACGAATCCTGTGCCTTGTAAAGGATGTTGGACCTGCTGCCGGCGCAGGCCAAACGCAACGGTGGCGGACGAGGCATACGGGATTTGTGCGCACAGCGCGGCCAGCGTGGTGTCGACGGATCGTAACGCGGTGGCGGCTGACCAGGCCGGAGTCGAGACGATCACCGCTCGGGCGACAACCGGGGCATCTGTCGCCAGCGTGATTTTGTACGGTCCGCTGCCACTGATCTCGGTGACTGTCGCCCCGCAACGTACGACGTCATCGCCAAGCGCGGCAGTCAAGGCGGCAGGCAGTTCGCCGACTCCTCCGGGCAACGACATGAAGGCGCCCTGGGGGCTGCGCGGCGTCTGATTCGCGAAGAGACCTCGCAAGACGCTGCCGCGCGTGCGCTCGAGTTCCACGAGACGTGGAAAGAGCGAGTTGACGGACAGCTGGTCCACGTCGCCGGCGTGAATGCCGGCCAGCAGTGGCTCCGCGAGATACGCGACGGCTTCATCCCCAAATCGACGGCGCATGAAACTGCCGATTGATTCGTCGTCGTCGCCGCGGCGCCGCGGCAGGATCACCTCGGCACCCATCCGCAGCTTGCCCATCCACGAAAAGAGGTGGGTCGAGACGAACGGTCCGACGCGGGTCGGCAGTCCGAGAAACGACGCCTCGGGAAGGGGAATCAGCCTGCCGCCGCGGAGGACAAACGCGGTGCGGGGAAGCAACGTGGGCACGAGGCGGTGGCCGATGCCGAGCTGGTGGCATAACTCGATGGCGGCCGGCTTTTGGATCAGGAAGGCGTCCGGTCCGCCATCGACAACGAAGCCGTCGATGTGCTCGGTGAGGATGACACCGCCGGTCCGGTGGCGCTGCTCGAGGACGAGCGGGTGAATGCCGCGCTGGCGCAGTTCCCAGGCGGCGGCAAGTCCGGCAATGCCGCCGCCGACGATGACGACGTCATTCATGGGGTCGGGTCGAGAAACGAGATTGGAGCGCGATCAGAACGAGGC
>JACCSI010000704.1 GCA_013813075.1 Acidobacteriota bacterium
CCCTCGTGCTGCACGCGTCCTTTGCGATCTGCGACCGAGTCGTTACCGGCGCTTGCGAGCAACGTCGAGAGCGGCGGCCGGCTCCAGCGCGGACATCGCCGCCTGAATCCGAGCATCAAGAGTGTTGGTGAGCGTGATGGCGCTCGGGTAATCGTCGGCCGCCAGCGCTGCGCGAGCTTCTTGCAGGCTTTTAGCGGCAGCATCGATATCGGCGCGCGCGCCTGCGAGCACGCGACGCGGTAAACGCGCGACCTCGGGCTCGCTCAGCCGCTCGCGCGCGCGAGTCAATTGCGCATTGCCTTCGGCGACGACCCGCTCGGCGTCGCCTCGAGCTTTGGCGCGATTCTCACCGGCGGCTTTCGCGGCGGCTTGGGCGCGCTCGCGGCTTTCGAACGCCAGGCTCAGCGCCAGACGATAGTCGTTTTGCGTTACGGCCAGTTCCGAGCGTTGCAAGGAGTCGACCGCAGCCGACAGCTCAGCCGCAGCGTAGCGGTCGGCGCCGGCGGCCCGTGCGCTGTCGATAGCGCCCTGTGCCTGATTCATTTCTTTGCTCGGGGGCGCGCCACAGGCCGTGAACGATATGACCAGGGCAAGGATACCCAACACGCGGCTCGTTCGTGGCATCTACGATGAGTATAGAACGCGTCTTCTCTGCAGTGGTGTTCGTCATCGTCGCAGTCTGTGCGATCGTGCTGGTCGTGCGTCGCATGCGGCTCGTTCTTCATTCTCGATTCGTCGTGGCCCTGAGGTAGCATGATTGATTGCGTTGCGTCGTGGATTCGCGCTGCGCAGCGACTCGTCCTTTTGACGGGCGCAGGGATCTCGGCGGAGAGTGGTGTCCCGGTGTTCCGCGGACCCGGAGGGTTGTGGCGGCAGTTCCGTCCGGAAGATCTGGCGACGCCAGGAGCGTTTGACGAACGCCCCGAACTGGTCTGGGAATGGTATGTGTGGCGCCGCGAGCGCATCGCGGCCGCGCAGCCGAATCAAGGTCACCACGTCATTGCGCACTGGCAGCAGACACGTGCTGCAGCGTTGTTAACGCAGAACGTGGACGGCCTGCACGAGCGTGCGGGTGGCGGGCCATCGATTGAGCTGCACGGCAATCTGTGGCGGGTGCGCTGTGCGCAAGGGTGCGGATTTCGCGCGCACGACAACCATGCCTCGGCGCCGCGGACCGCCCTGCGGTGCCGGTGCGGCGGATGGTTGCGGCCCGACGTGGTGTGGTTTGGCGAGCCCCTCGACCCACAGGCGCTCGACGGTGCCACCCGGGCGGCGGAAGGCGCCGACGTCGTGCTCGTTGTGGGCACCTCGGCGGTCGTCTACCCTGTGGCGGCGCTTCCGCACCTGGCACGACGGCACGCGCGTCTCGTCGAGATCAACATTGACGAGACCGCACTCAGCGCCGCGGCCGACGCCACATTACGGGGACCGTCTGGTGAAGTACTGGCGGCGCTGGAACGGGCGTTATGAACTTTCTGGCGCCGCAGGATCGTCCGCGCGAGAAACTGGCGCGCGCCGGTGCGACGTCGCTTGGCGACAACGAGCTGGTCGCGCTGCTCCTCGGCACCGGTATCAAGACGCGGCCAGTTTTGGTCGTGGCGCAGGACGTGCTGGACAGGGCTGGCGGCGTAGCGGGATTGATGAGGATGACGGCCGACGAACTGCGCGGCGTCGCAGGGGTCGGTGCACCGCGGGCCGCGCGGCTACTCGCTGCGGTGGAGTTGGGGCGCCGGGCAGTGGCGAGCCGGGGCGAGGAGCGTCCGCGTTTCAAGCAGCCGTCGGATATCGGGCGCTACCTGTTACCGCTCTATGGCGGGCATCGGGAGGAACGGTTTGGCGTGGTGATGTTGGATTCCAAGTTGCGGCTGATTCGCGCGGAGACGTTGTCGGTCGGCATTCTCGACGCGAGCATGGCGCATCCGCGCGAAATCTTTCGCACCGCCACCCTCGCGTCGGCGTCGGCCATTGCGCTTTTTCACAATCATCCCTCGGGCGATCCGGCGCCGAGTCCCGACGACTTGGCGTTGACGCGGCGACTGGTCGCGGCCGGCGAGTTGATGGGCATCAATGTGGTCGACCACGTGATTCTGGGCGACGGCCGGTGGTTTAGCTTTCGGGACGCAGGACTGTTGCGGTGAAGGTGCTGTATTTCGACTGCTTCTCCGGCGCCGCCGGCGACATGATCCTGGGCGCGCTGCTGGATGCGGGCCTGCCATTCGGTGAGCTCAAGCAGGCCCTTGGGAGCCTGGGCGTCGAGGGCTGGGACGTGTCTGCGGACAAGGTCGTGAAAACCGGCATTACCGCCACCAAGTTCCGGGTGCACGAACCGGTCGTGGCGGGCCAGGAACACCAGCCGCACCGGCATTACCACCTTGCCGGCATCAAGAAGCGGATCGACCAGTCGGCGCTGTCGGGGTCGGGAAAAACGCGCGCCAAGGCGCTGTTCGATCG
>JACCSI010000117.1 GCA_013813075.1 Acidobacteriota bacterium
GGCACTGCACGGCTCGACGCGCAGCCGCAACCCACCACGGTTGGCACGTCGAGTTCCCCGGTGACCCTTGCCGAACTCGAGCGCCTCGCGCTGCAGGCCAATCCCACGCTTCGCGGCGCGGAAGCACAGGTCGAGGCGTCGCGGAACCGCGCGCGCCAGGCCGGCGCCTGGCCCAATCCGACCATGGGCTACTCGGGCGAGGAGATCAAGCTCGGCGACATCGATCGCCGCGGCGAACATGGCTTCTTCGTCGAGCAATCGATTCTGCTCGGCGGCAAGCGTCGACTGAACCGTGCAGTCTTCGATCGCGCCACGGAACGCGCCGAGGCGGAACTCGAGACGCAGCGGTTTCGTGTGTCGAGCTCCACACGCGCCGCTTTTTATCGCGCGCTCGCCGCAGAACGTCGTGTCGAGGTCCAGGAACGGCTCGCGGCGCTCGTCTCGGAGGCGGTGGCGATCACGGCGCAGCTGTTCAATGTCGGCGCGGCCGACCGCCCGGACTTTCTCGAGTCGGAGATCGAGGCCCAGCGCGTGCAGCTCGAATTGAACGCCGCACGAAACCGGGTGTTTGCCATGCGTCAGCAACTGGCCGCCGTCGTCGGTCAGGCAGACATTGCCGGGCGGGCGCTCGTGGGCACGCTCGAAGACGCGCTGCCCGAACTGGAGCGCGAGGCGACGCTGCAGCGGTATCTCGAGCAGAGTCCGCAGCTGCGAGCGGCACGCGCGGCGCTGGCGGGTACTCAGGCCTCTACGGCCGTCGCGCGGCGCGAGACCTTCCCCGACCTGTTCGTGCGCGGCGGGGCGGCATACAACCGCGAGCGCGGCGAAGACTCCGGCCGGCCGATCGGGTGGGAGGGCGGCCTCGAAGTCGGGGTGTCCGTGCCGCTCTTCGATCGCAACCGATACGGTGTCGCGGCGGCTCGCGCCGAAGAGACGCGCGCCACGGCGGACGTGCAGCGTCTCGAGCTCTCCCTGCGCGCGCAGGTCGCGATGGCGTTCTCGGAATATCTGACAGCGTTGCGCGAATCGGAGAGCTACCGCCGCGAAATCATTCCCAAGGCGGAGGAAGCGTACCGGTTGTATCTGGCGCGGTATCGCGAGATGGCGGCGGCGTACCCGCAGGTGCTGATCGCGCAGCGAACGCTGTTCGAGCTGTCGTCGCGCTATCTCGAACGGGTTGAAGAGGCGTGGCGCGGCGCGATGGAAATCCAGGGGTTCCTCGCAGGCGAAGGACTGGCCTCGCCCGGCGAGGTCGACGCCGAACGGCGTGAACGTGGAGGACGGCAATGATCATTCGTTTCTTACTTACCGTGTTCTTCTCCGGCACCAGCTTCATCCCAGCGTTCGCACAGCAGGCCGGGCCGTCTGCAAATGCGGCCGAGACACTGGCCCAATGCGCGCAAGTGCAACCTGTGATTCAGCGGCTGCTCGACGGTGCGTCGGCGCGACTGGAAGCCGCGCGACAGAGCAACAGCGCCGAGGCGTTGCGAGCCGCGGTCGCCGATGTCGATGGCGCGCTGCGCGATGTGCGCGCACAACTCGCGCCCTGCGCCAACGTGCCACCGGCTGGCGACGCGCACGCCGGCCATGCGATGCCGAACGTGCAACAGGCGCCAGCAGCCGCACCCGGTACGCCGGCCATGGCTCCACGCAGTACCACTCCGGCTCCCGCCGCAGTGGCTCCCGGAGCTAAGGCGCCTGCTGGCGCCGTTGACCCGCACGCAGGACATGGCCTGCAGGCGGCGCCCGCGAAACCGACGCCTGCGGCCAAGCCTGCACCCGGCGCGAAACCGCGGGCGGGTACAAAGCCACCCGCGGCCCCGCCGATGGATCATTCGAAAATGAATATGGGCACTGCCACGAAAGCCGCGACGGGTGCCAAGACAGCGCTGGGAAAGGGGGCGCCAGCCACACCTCCATCCGTGGATCATTCAAAGATGGACATGGGTACCGCAGCCAAGCCCGCGCCCCGGACGAAACCGGCACCCGGCGCCAAGCCTGAGGCGCCCGCTGCGCCCATGGATCATTCGAAGATGTCGATGGGCACGCCGGACACGGCCGCGCAGGCGACCGATCCGGTCTGCGGGCTCAAGGTCGACCCGGCCACAGCTCCGCAGAGCAAGCACGGCGGCCAGACCTACTATTTCTGCTCGGACCAACATCGCGAGCTGTTTCAGAAGACCCCGGCGAAGTATTTGCCGAAAGGACAGTGACGCGCCATGCGAGCTGTCGTCAAAGCGTTGCTGCTATTCGCCGGATTGGGGCTCCTGCTCGCCGGCGCCGGTGGGTGCTACCTGATGAGCACCGGCTTCAGCGCGCGGCCGGATCCAGGCGGGCTAGAGAGCTTTGCCGCCCTGGGAATCCGGAATATGGCGATCAGCCGCCAGGCGCGAGGTCTCAGCAACCCAGTCGAACGATCGTCCGAGGTCATTGCCAGCGGCCGCGCGCACTTTGCCGATCACTGCGCCAGCTGCCATGCCAACGACGGCAGTGGCGATACCACGATCGGCAAGGGCTTGTATCCGCGTGCTCCGGACATGCGGTTGGCGCGGACCCAAGACTTGTCCGACGGCGAATTGTTCTACATTATCGAAAACGGCGTGCGCCTGACCGGCATGCCTGCATGGGGCACGGGAGATCCCTCGGGCGAGTCCGCCAGCTGGCACCTCGTGCACTTCATTCGACACATGCCCGAACTCAGCGAGGCGGAACTCGGAGAAATGGACAGCTTCAATCCGGCGCCTCCCGCGGAAGTCCGCCAGCGTATGCTCGAACAGCAATTTCTCGAGGGCCTCGATCTGCTCTCGAAACCGACCGCGACCCCGGTTAGCCCGCACAAACACTAAGGAGGAACACGTGAGACTGAGATTTGCGCCGCTCCTGCTCGCCGCCCTCGTCGCCATCCCGGTGTCGAGTGGCGCACAGACCAATGAACAGACGATCGATGAATGGCTGAAAGGCTATGACGTCGCGTTCCTCGCCAAGGACCTCGACAAACTGGGGACGTATTACCATCCGGATGTCACCGTCTACGAGGGCGCCGGCGTCAACAACGGCTGGGCCGACTACCGAGATCATCATCTCGGACCTGAACTCAAGGCCTTCGAAAATCTCGAGTTCGGCCACACCAATCGTCGCGTCCAGATGCTCGGCGATCGGGTCGCGCTGGTGACGTCGGAATACTTCATCAAAGCCAAGATGAATACCCGGATGCTTGATTCTGTCGGACGAGAGACTCTCGTGCTCGAGAAACAGGCCGATGGCAACTGGAAGATTCGCCATTCACACACCGGGAGCCGTGCACGGCCGGCGCCCAAGCCACCCGGCCGTTAGGACCTCGCAATCACAAGGAGCAGACAATGAACAGACGACTTTTTGTTTCACTGATGGCCACGGGACTGATGCTGACGTGGGCACCGATACTCGGCGCCCACCCCGGTCACGCCAAGAAGGTGCTCGGCACGGTCAGCGTCATCAACGGCAACCACGTCGAAGTCAAAGAGGCCGACGGCAAGGTGTCGATGCATATGCTCGATGGCAAGACCAAGATCAAGCGTGGCAGCAAAATCCTGAAGGCGTCGGATGTCAAGGTCGGCGACCGCGTTGTCCTTACCGTCAACGAGGAAAAGGACAAGGCGGGCAAAGCGATCGTCACGGTAACTGAAGTCCAACTGTCCGCAGCGCCGGCGGCCAAACCCGGAGCGAAGCAGTAACGCCATGCGCAGGCAAATGCTTGCCCTTGCGGTCGGGGTCCTCCTCGTGCCGGTTCTTGCCTCCGCGCACGTCACGGTCCGCCCGCGCGAATCGAAGTCGGGCGCCGAGGAGCGCTACACCATCCGCGTGCCTACCGAAGGCGTGGTGTCCACGACCAAGGTGGAACTGGAAGTGCCCGATGGCGTAACCATTGTCGATGTGCCGAAACCGGAGGGCGCAACGCACGAATTGAAACGCGCCAACGGCCGGGTCGTGGCGATCGTCTGGACCAAGGAGATTAAAGCCAAGGAGGCGGCGGAGTTCCTCTTTGTGGCGCGTAACCCGAGCGGCGCCACGGAGCTCGCGTGGAAAGCCCATCAGCATTTCGCCGATGGCACGGTCAGCGATTGGACCGGCCCGCCGAGCAAACGGCCGGCGTCGATCACAAAGCTCGCCGCGAAGTAACCTGTCACCGACGTCGCCGGAGACTCCGGGCGACGTCTCACTTGGAGACGCCGAAGATGATTCGTTGCCGCCGCCGCGTCGTCATTGCCGCCACCTTGGGGATTGCCCTGTGGGGAGGCACGGCGGTCGCGCACGACTTCTGGCTCGTGCCTGACGCCTTTCGAGTTGCCGCCAACGGCGAGCTCGTCGTGCGCGGACAAACCAGCAGCGCTTTTCCGACAACCCTATCTGCGGTTACACCTGATCGCATCACCGTCGCGCGCATCGTCGGCGCTGCCGACGACGAACAGATCGAGGCGCTGTCCACGCGCGAGAACTCGCTCGTCCTCCGGCATCGTCCGAAGACTCAGGGGCAGAAACTCGTCGCGGTGTCGGTCGGTTGGCGTCACGTCAAAGAAACGGCGGAAAGTTTTCGCAAGTACCTAGTGGCCGAAGGTGCCGAGCACGCATTGAAGCATTACGACCAGACCGGCCAGCTTCCAACCTCGGACATCGTGCGCCGATATGCCAAGTACGGTAAGACCGCGGTCGAGTACGGCAGCGGTCCGCGGGCCTATGACCGCGTCGTCGCCCAACCACTCGAGTTTGTGCCGCTGACCGATCCCGGGGATGCGAGGGTTGCATCGCAGCTCCGCATGCGGCTGCTCTTTCAGGGGAAGCCTCTTGCCAACGCTCGCATCCACGCCGGGATCGCTCCGCAGTCAGGTGCCAAACCGACGGCGGACGTCACCTTGAGTAGCTCGGAGGATGGCATTATCAACGTGCCGATCGGCAGCGCAGGCTTGTGGAACGTCCGGACGATTCACGTCGTGCCCGCCCCTGCCGGTGCCGACGCCAACTGGGACGTCCACTGGGCGACATTCGTGTACTACGTCGCACCGACACGTTAGCGGTCAGCGCGGGCGCCCATTCTGGAGGGGATCTCGAGTTCCTAACGGTCACGAATCTTGAAGGGGAACGTGATCGAGGGAACCGTGACCTCGAGCGAACGTCAGGGTGTGACGACCCTTTCGTAGTAGCCGCTGATCTTGAGAGTGATCGTCACCGGCGTGTCGTTGAGGTTTTGCCAGAACCATCCATGCAATCCGGCTTGCGGAGCGGTCAGTGTCCCATGGCCGCGTTCCTGGCCCTCGTCCTTCCAGTAGCTGATGAATTCACCCTCAGCGGCGTTGACGGCCTCGCCGTGCATGTCGACATCGACGCCGCCGCCCGTCGCCGTCCAACTGAAGACCATCGTCTGTCCCGCGCCCATGACGGCCTTGCGTTCGGTGCCTTCGCCCGACTTCAGCACGATCGAAAGTTCATCGCTGCGAAAGGGTGCCGTCGACTTCTGCAAAGGCGCCGCAGTCGATCGACGTTCAGCGTTGAGGGCATCAGAGATCGCAACGCTTTCCGCGACCGGGTCCGCCGGTCGATACAGCCCTATCCGCCGCCCGATACCGGTAGGATCGCGGCCGTATTCCGAGGGCAGGATGATCGTCACCAACAGGATGCCGGCGACCAGTGCCGCCAGCGCCGTGGCGCGCCACAACTGGCGCAACGAGGGTAATTCCGGGTTCGCGTCAGCTGCCAACTTCTGCATGGTGTCCCTACAGCGCGACGAAGTAACCGGTCAACTGATAGCCGATGAGAAGAAACCCACAGGTCATGACGACCACGTTGGCGGCGAAGGCCTGGTGCGCGAAGCGGCTGGAGCGCCGCCAGAAGCCCATTGCAATCAGGATCGCGCAGAGACCGAGGACCTGACCAATCTCAACGCCGACATTGAAGGCGACGATCTTCGCGACCAGGCCGTCCTGTGGCAGGGCGAAGTCCTGGAGCTTGGTGGCCAGCCCAAAGCCGTGGAAGAAGCCAAAGATCAGGACGGCCAGCTTGGTGTTGGGCTGAAAGCCCAGCACCCGGGTAAAACCGCCGAGATTGTCGAACGCTTTGTAGACGACCGAGAGGCCGATGATGGCGTCAACCAGATACGGGTTTACGGTGACGCCACTGAGCACCCCGAACAGCAGCGTGACGCTGTGCCCAACCGCGAACAGTGTGACGTAGGTGCTGACGTCGCGAAGGCGATAAAGAAAGAAGATCACACCGAACAAGAACAGCAGATGGTCGTAGCCGGTGACCATGTGCTTGGCGCCCAGGTAAAGGAAGGCGATTAATCCTCCTTGCTCCATGAACGCTTTATCGCTGGCAGAGACGCCGTGCGCCTGGAGCACGCCCCCGAACGCCGAGGCGATGACGAACGCAACGGTAACAACACGTTTCATTTGTCGACCCAGAGCGGTGGTGATCATTGACGAGTGCGCCACGGCGGCGCGGGCGGCGTCAGTGGAACACCACAAAGCTACCATCAGCAGCTGTCGCGACCGCCGCGAAGCTCCACGCCGGCACCCCGGGCGCGCGCTCAACCTCGCCAATCGGTTTCCCGCTTGCGCTGAACATCTGCCACGCGAGACTGCCTCCCCGTGCCCATGCCGCGCCCTCGGTCCACGCGAGCAGCAGCGCTCCGTCGCGGTTAACGGCAACACGGGGATGCTGGCGTCGCGATTCGCTCGACGCCGGCGCCAGCGGCGCGCGTGGGCCGCGACCCCGTGCCGTGACGTTATCGAAGTAAACCTGTCCATCGGTTTCCCACGCCCCGACAATGCGGTCGCCGGCCGCAGCGAATGACATGCTGCTCATCGGACACGTCGCGATCCGCCACTTGTGCAGTTGTTCCCCAGCGAACGTCAGCCCGTGGTCGGTGGATGACAGGAGATACATGTCGCGGTTCACTACCTGTGTCGCCGAGCGATACAACAGATGAATGGAGCCGTGGGGCGCAGCGATCATCCGCAACCCACAGCAGGCGCACGCGCCCGTGGGTTCAGCCCAGACCGGGCGTTCCTGATCAAACGACACACCGTCAGCCTGGGAACGCGCGATCCACACCCGACGGCTCTCTTCGCTGTCACTCCCGTCCTGAGCATTCGCATGCCATGCCACATAGACACGCCCATCGTGATCCGCAGCAATAGTGCCTCCGCCATCGAGCATCACCGTGCGCGTCATGAGATTGCGTTGAGGATCAAACGACGTGGCCGCCGCCGTCGAGCGCGCATACAACATCGGGTTGCCGGCGCGTTTTGTTTTTGGATGCGGCAGGCCACCCGGCAGTGCGGCGTCGGACCCGTTCCACCCGACGTGCACGCGGCCCTCGCGTCCGATGGCCAGCTGTGCCCCGCGAATGGTTCCGGTCGCAATGGCGCTGTTGTCCTGGCTGTTCACGCGGATCGGCATAGAGAATGTGTCCCCGCCGTTAGCGGACCGCACGTAATAGAGGTTGCCTCCCATCGGCGGTCCTGCGAAATACACCATATGCAGCACGCCGTTCCAATCGACGATAACCTCTGGTTGAATTCCGCCGTGCGGGACGCGTCTGATGTGAACGCTGTTGACAGCGTCGGTCGGCTGACGCGCCGTCCGGGTGGATGCTGACGAGAGGCCAACGACCAACAATGTGACCGACAGTAGCTGGTAACCGTGCACCCGCGAATCCTACCAGAGGGCCGCCGTAAAGGGTCCACGGACAAGGTTCTTTCAATCAGCGGCCGCTACTGCCGCCGTCGTACACTGGGTCGGCC
>JACCSI010000735.1 GCA_013813075.1 Acidobacteriota bacterium
ACATTGCCACCCTTTTCGAAGGCGATGCGGCCCGCCTCCGACGCGAGCGGATGACCCGACACCACGACGGCGCCGGAGGACGTGACGACGGGTTTGACCAGCGGCTGCTCCGCGACCATGGCGTCGATGATTTCCTCCAGGTCGGCTTCCGTCTTCGCCTGCGCGGCGCGCGGCTGATACTTATCCCCCGCGCGTGTCCACGCGTCGGACGCTGACCCAGCCGCGTAGTACAGGTCGCGCAGCGTTTGCCACGCGCGGTTGAACGCGGCGGTATAGAGGGCGGGTGACGGCGCGAGTTCGGTCGTGAACCGGCCGCCCTCTTCGTGCACCGGCAGCGGTGCGGCAATGCGCCACAACTGAAACGCGCGCGTGGTTGCAAACAGGGGGAGTGCATCGGTGTCGTTACGCAACGGGTTGCCGTTGTACACCGGCTGCGGGTTGGGGAGACCAGCGATGAGTAGCGTGCGACCGTCTGGCGACCACGCTGGCGCGCCTCCCTGTCGCGACACCAGCAGCGGCGGTGCCGCGGGCCGCGGCCGCGGTATCGGATCGTCGTTCGGCTCGCGCGCCGGCGGTTCCACGGCCGCGACCCAGACGGAGCCGACACTATTTCGCTCCGCGTAGAACGCAATGCGCTCGCTGTCGGGGGCCCAGGAGGGTGCCGACTCTTCCCCCGCAACACGAGTCACGCGCACAACTGCCGGGGCGCGAGGTTCCTTGGACTTGACGTCCGCGGGTCGACCGGAAGCCTGCGCCTCGCCGCGCCGCACGCTCGCCCCGAGCGGGACTGGCTTGGCGACACTCCGCGCTGGCAACGGCATGGCAAACAAGTCCACGTCCTCAACCGAGTCGCGATTCGACACAAACACCACGCGCTTGCCATCGGGCGACACACGTGGACGCGTCTCATCATCGTTGGTGTCGGACAGCGCGACCGGCGCCTGCCATGCGTCCGAGCCCGCGACCGGGGCAATGACGTAGAGGTCCCATTGCAGGCTCGGATCGGCCGCACGGCCCTGCGGCTCGTCACCGCGATGGGCAAAGACGATACGGCCGTCGGGTGTCCACGACGGCCAGCGCTCGTCGCCGGGTTTGGTCGTAACCGCCGTCGGCGCGCCCCCTTTGGCCGACGCGACCACAATGTCAAAACCGTCGCCGCGGCTCAGTGCAAAGGCAATTCGCGACCCGTCCGCGGACCAGGCCGGTTCGCGTTGGACGCCGGGGAGCGGGGGCGTCAACGTCCGCGGCTGCCTACCCTCGGGGGTCATCGTCCAGATTTGGTCCAGATACGACACGGCAATCCGCTTGCCGTCTGGCGCCCACGCCGGATCCTGCAGTCCGCTGATCGTCGACTGCGCCAGACCCGCCGTCTGAGCGATGCCGAGTGCGACAAGAAGAAGACCAGCCGTCAGGTGTTGCATTCCGCGGATCGCTCTGGTCAGCTACTTATCGCAGCGACGATGTGGGGCGCTGAAATGCCGAATTTGTTGAGCAACTCGTCCGGCTTCCCGCTCCGCGGAATTTCGCGGACCGCCAGACGCGTCACGACGAGGCCCGCGGGTGCGACGGCACGCGCGACGGCGTCGCCGATACCGCCGGCAAGATAGTGATCTTCAACGGTCAGCAGCCGGCCCGTCTCGCGCCCTGCTTTGATCAATGTGTCCGCATCAATCGGGTGCACGGAGTACAAGTCGATGACGCGAATGTTGACGCCGCGTCCGTGCAGTTCGTCATACGCCTTGAGCGCCTCGTACAGCGTGACGCCGGCGCCAATCACCGTGGCCTTGTCGTTGTCGCTCTGACGCAGCACCTTGCAGCCGCCAATCGGGAACGTGTCGTTGTTGTCGTAGATGACCGGGAGCTTCGGACGTGACGTCCGAATATAAACCGGTCCGGCGTGACGCGACGCGTTGACGACCAGGTGTTCCGCGCACACCGCGTCCGAAGGATACAGAACGGTGATGTTGGGCTGCGACGACATCATCGAGAGGTCTTCCAACGCCATCTGCGACGGGCCGTCTTCCCCAATCGACACACCGGAGTGCGAGCCGACCATCTTTACGTTCAGCCGGCTGATGGCCATCATCCGAATGAAGTCCGCAGCTCGCGTGAGAAAGGCGGCAAAGGTCGACGGGAACGGCGTGGCGCCACGGGCGGCCAGCCCCATCGCGGCGCCAATCATGGCCTGCTCGGCGATGAAGCACTGGTAAAAGCGATCGGGATGGGCGGCCTCGAACCGCTCGCTGAACGTCGAGTTCTTGACGTCCGCATCAAGCGCGACCACTCGTGAGTCCGACGCTCCGAGCCGTGCGAGCGCGGTGCCAAACGCTTCGCGCGTGGCGACGGCATCGCCGATCGTGTAGGAAGGGGGCGGGGTATCGACGACGCGTTCTTCCGTCGGAGTCGCCGACGGTTTCGTGATCTCGATGGCTCCGCCATCGGCGTCGGGCACCAGTTGCGCCTCCAGTTCAGTGAGCGCCTGTTGTAGCTCATCGCCCTTCTTGACGGCCTTGCCATGCCAGTTGGGCGCGTTCTCCATAAAAGACACGCCCTTGCCTTTGAGAGTCCGAGCCAGAATCGCCGTCGGCCGTTGCTTGGTGCCCCGCGCCTCGGCGAGCGCGTCGAGAATTTGCTGCATGTCGTGGCCATCAATGACGATCGTGTGCCACCCAAACCCGGCCCACCGCCGCCGATGCGCGTCCATGTCGTGGCCGTACTGCGTCGGGCGGCTCTGGCCTAATGCGTTGACATCGACAATCGCGCACAACGAATCGAGTTTGTGGAACTCCGCCACCGCGGCAGACTCCCACACCGACCCCTCTGCCACCTCACCGTCGCCCATCAGCACATAAGTGCGGTAATCGGAACCAATGCGCCCCGCGTTCAGCGCCATGCCGACCGCGGCACACAGGCCCTGGCCAAGCGAGCCGGTTGCGACATCAACGAACGGGAGCCGCGGGGTCGGATGGCCCTCGAGGTCAGAGGTCAGGGCGCGCAACTGCAGCAACTCTTCGCGCGGGATAAACCCGGCTTCTGCCCATGCCGCATACAGCAAGGGTGCCGCGTGGCCTTTCGACAACACGAAGCGGTCGGCAAGCGGGTGCTGCGGCTGCTTCGGGTCGTAGCGCATCTCGGCGAAGAACACCGCCGCCACGATGTCCGCTGCGGAGAAACAGGTCGTCGGGTGCCCGCTGGCCGACTCGGACGTGGCCAGCATCGAATCAATTCGGAGTCGAGTGGCAATGTTTCTCAATGCGGGAAGGAGATGGGACGTCTCGACAGGCACCAAGTTTCTCCAGTGCAACAGGCCGTGGGTTCGTCACGGCGTTAATTCGCGAAAGCGTCAGTATAATTCTCGGATGCGCCCCCTGCGATATTTGTACATACTCGCCCTCGTGGTGTGGGTGGGCGGTATGTCGATCGCGGGGCTCGTCGTCGCGCCGGTAACCTTCGGCGTGCTGCAGGCGTGGGACTCTAACACCGGACGGCTGCTAGCGGGCGAGGTGTTCGGGGCGGTGCTGGCACGGCTGACCCTCATCGGCTACGTGGCCGGTGTGGTGATGTTCCTGGTGCTTACCGTGCAGCGGCTGCTCGGCCCTCGCCCCACGTCTTACGGTCTCCGCGTGGGCTTGATTACGCTCATGCTGGCAGTCACGGCATATTCGGGGATGGTTGTCGCCCCCCGAATCGACGAGCTGCAACAGCAGGTGTCGCGCCCAATGAACCAGATCGCGGCTGACGACCCACGCCGACTGGAATTTGATGGGCTGCATGGCCTGTCGACGATACTCATGATGGTGTCGATCGTCGGTGGCTTGGCACTGCTCGGCTGGGAAACGCGGGAATAGACTACGCATGGCTGCAACCTACGACGACATTCTCGCGGGGCTGCGCCTGACGATCGAGGCCGCGCCCACCCACACCGACGCCATCCGCCTCGCGGTGTCTTCGTTGAAGAACCAAATGCCCGACTACGCCTGGGTTGGCGTGTACGTGCTCGAGGGCGAGGAACTGGTGCTCGGCCCGTTTCTCGGCAAGCCCTCGCCTCACACGCGTATTTCCCTCGATGCGGGCATTTGCGGCGCCGCGGCGCGCACGAAGCACACCATCATCGTGGACGACGTCGACACCGATCCGCGGTATCTGGCGTGCAGCCTCGAGACACGGTCCGAGATCGTCGTCCCCATTCTTCGCGGCAGCCAGGTGCTGGGGGAACTCGACATCGACAGCGACAAGAAAGCCGCGTTTGGCGCCGCCGACCGCGACTTGCTCGAGGCGGTGGCCGCCCTGCTGGCAAGAAAGTTTCCACTCGAATGACCCACCGACTGACGCTGATCCCCGGGGACGGTATTGGTCCCGAAGTGACGCGGGCGGTGCTGCGGGTGCTGGAGGCCGCGGGATTCAACGCCGAATGGGAAGAATTCAGTGCCGGTGCCGCGGCACTCGCGGAACATGGCACCACGCTGCCACCAGCACTCCTCGACTCGGTTCGCAAGAACAAAGTGGCCCTGAAAGGCCCCATTACCACCCCCATCGGTGAAGGCTTT
Organism: Acidobacteriota bacterium; assembly: GCA_013813075.1. GTDB lineage: Bacteria > Acidobacteriota > Vicinamibacteria > Vicinamibacterales > UBA2999 > JACCSI01. The sequence continues at coordinate 4,548 of JACCSI010000735.1, forward strand.
ACGAGCGTCAATGTCGGCCTGCGCCAGACGCTCGAGCTGTACGCCAACCTGCGGCCGGTGTGGAACCTGCCGAACGTGCCCTCGCGCTTTCAGGACGTCGACCTCGTCATCGTTCGCGAGAACACCGAAGACCTGTACGCCGGGCTCGAGCACGTCGTCGTCAAGGGCGTCGTCGAGAGCCTCAAGATCATCACCGAGGTCGCGTCCACGAAGATCGCGAAGTTCGCGTTCGCCTATGCACGCAAGCACAAACGCAAGCGCGTGACCGCCGTGCACAAGGCCAACATCATGAAGCTCAGTGACGGGCTCTTCATCGAGTGCGCGCGCCGGGTGGCGAAGGATTACCCCGAGATCCAGTACGACGAGCGCATTGTCGACGCCGCGTGCATGCACTTGGTCATGCATCCCGAACAGCTCGATGTGCTGTTGCTGCCGAATCTCTACGGCGACATCGTGTCGGACCTCTGCGCCGGGTTGGTTGGGGGTCTTGGCGTCGTGCCCGCCGCCAACCTGGGAGAAGGCGGGATCGGCGTCTTCGAGGCGGTGCACGGCACGGCCCCGGACATTGCCGGGCAGGACAAGGCCAACCCCACCGCGCTGCTGCTGTCAGCGGTATTGATGCTGCATCACCTCGACGAAGACGACAAGGCCGAGCGCGTCAAGCGTGCACTGTGGACGGCGCTGAGCGACGCCGGGACGCGAACCGTCGATTTGGGCGGCACGGCGACGACCACGCAGTTTACCGACGCGATCGTCAAAGCGTTATAGCGCCGTGGGTAGTCCCGCGCTAACATTCCTTGTTGATGGACGAATTGACGGCCGCGATCCTCGCCCACCAGGACGTGGCGCGGTATCTGTCGGGCAGTCACGGTTTGACTGGCGCGGCGGCGCGCGAGCGCGTCATCACCTACCTGGACGAATTGCGGACGAGGCAGCGATACGAGCTGTATCGCGCGCTGGAGTATCCGCTCTACCCGATTCTCCGCAAGATTGACCGCGTCGGCGAAAACGTCGGCTTCGCGACTGACGCCGCCAAGCGCCATCGTGTCGTCTACGCCTCGAATCACAGGAGCCACACCGACTACCTCATCGAGCCGCTCGTGCTCGACGACGCCGGCGTCCGGCCGCCGATTATTGCGGCAGGGATCAACCTGTTTGGGGGACCCCTTGGACTCATTCACAAACACGTGACCGGGGCGATGCCGATTCGCCGCAACACCAAGGATCCGGCATACCTCATCACGCTCAAGGCGTATGTCGGCGAGCTGCTGCGCAAGCACGATTTGTTTTTTTACCCCGAAGGCGGCCGCAGCTACAAAGGCGAATTGAAACCCTCGAAGACCGGACTGTTCAGTGCCGCCCTGCAGGCGGGTGTCTCCAATCTCGTGTTCCTGCCAACCGCCATTGCCTACGACCTGGTGCTCGAGGATCACATTCTGGCGCGGCAAGGCGGCAAGCGGCGGCAGCGGACGTTCAGTCGCGAACTGGCGGAAATGGTCCGGTTCGCGGTCGGCTATCGCAGCCGTGCGTTTGTGACGTTTGGCCGCCCCATCACCGTCGATGGCTACGACCCATCGTCGCGTCGTTCGGTGCTCGAGCTGGCGCACCTGGCACGCACAGCCGTCGGGCGGCTCTATAAGGTCCTGCCAACGGCGCTCGTCGCCTCCGCCATGCGCCCCTCGATCGCGCGCCGCGATCTCGCCGTGCGAATCGATTCGCTGCTCGATTCGCTTCGCGCCACCGGTGCGAATGTGGCGGTGGCCAACGGTGAGGAAGCC